>DASXTD010000580.1:0-6454 GCA_036505655.1 Chloroflexota bacterium | reverse complement strand
GACTGGCTGTACAGCTCGAAACGTTCGCCCGAAACCCTGCAGTCGAGATGGTATTCGGGAACGTGGAGCAGTTCATCTCGCCCGAACTGGAGGAGTCGGCCAAGGCAAAGCTAAGCATCAGGGACAAACGCTTGGCCGGCCGTTACCGCGGCTCCATGCTCATCCGCAAGGAGAGTTTCTGGAGGGTCGGTCCGTTCGAACCATCCATGGACTTTGCAGAATTCATCGACTGGTACATGCGAGCAGCGGAGCACAAGATCCGGGAAATGATGCTGCCCGATGTGCTGACTCTGCGGCGCATCCACGGAGCAAATCTGGGCTACACTGACCGGTACAAGCGCGTCGAGTATGCCCGGGTACTCAAGCGGGGTCTGGATCGCAGGCGGCGCTTGAGCGAGGAATGAAGGCCAACATCCGCTCCAGTTACCCTCACCTGTCAACCGCAGAAGGCTGGCTGCTGAGCGCCGCCACGCAACCCAGGCCTGTCGCGCGGGCCGCATGGGAGCTCTGGCGGACCCCCTACCGGCTGGAAACGGCGGCACCGCCATCCCAGGCGCTGTTTGCCATGTTGTACGCCAATCTGATCGCCGACCTGGGCGGGCCGGACGAGACCTTGCTGAAGGGGGTTTACCGGCGGACCTGGTACGGGAATCAGCTGGTGCTCGCCCATTTGAAGCCGCTTCTGGATCGTCTTGCAGCCCAAGATGTCGCCACCATCCTGCTGAATGATGCGTCACTGGTCGTGGGACACTACCCGGATATCGGTTACCGCACCATTCGCTGCATCGACATACTGGTGCGGGTCAAGGACTGGAACAGCAGCATCAGATCGGCAGGCGAGGAAGGGTGGCAGGCGGAGCCCGGCAAGTCCTTCGTGTCACCCACCTCACTCTCAATCATGACGTTCGCAGGTTCGGAGTGCCTCAGCTTGCGGATCTGGGCCAACGTCTTCGCCGCAGAACCGCGAGAGGATACCGAAGACCGCATCTGGCAAGAGGCCCGGTGCGTTCAGGTCAACGGTCGGCCCATTGTCACCCTGGGGCCCGTCGAACAGCTCCTGTGCCTGAGCGCTGAGGCGCTCAGGGTCAGGGAGCCGCCGCTGTTTCTCTATGCCGACGCAAGACTGCTGGTCCAGTCGCTCACGGCCACGTCCGACTGGACGCGGCTGGTGTGGCAGGCGCAGCGCTATGAGCACATTCTGCCGCTGCGCAACATGCTGGGGTTTCTGCAGGCAAAGCTGTCCATCGCCCTGCCTCCGTGGGTGTTGCCGGCCTTGCATAAGATGGCCATTTCCCACGCCGAATTGCTCCAGTATTACCGAGCATGTGAGAGCCTGCCGCTGCGGTTGAAGTCCAAGTGCTTGCGCTGGCTCCTTCCTTTGCTGCCGAGGCAGGCCCGTGGTACATGAGCGTGTGATGGCCTCGCCCAGCCCCGCGGCGAAAGGGACAGCCAGACAGGCGTGGAGGCTGGCGCATGAGACTTCGTTCTCATGGAAGAGCGTGCGCTACGTTCGTGACCTGTTCGTCCACCTGGTGTCGCTGGAGCTGCGCCTGCTCCACAAGCGCTCACGGCTGGGCGTGGCCTGGACGCTGGCGAATCCGATCGTCCAGCTGGTCGTCTTCACGTCGATCCTCGGTCGGGTGTTGACCGTGGATGTGCCGTACTATCCGCTGTTCTTGTGCTGCGGCTTGTTGTGTTGGAATGCCTTCAGCGAGTCACTCACCATGGCGGCCGGATCGATCGCCAATGCTCCCAACGTGCTGTATCAGCCGGGCTTTCGTCCGATCATGATGCCGCTGGTGGTCGTGACCATCGGACTGATCCACTTCGTCTTGTCGCTGTCGATCCTGGCCGTCTTGCTGGCCTACTACCGGGTGCCGCCGGGATGGCCGGTGATTGCCTTGCCGCTGCTGCTGGGCATTCAGAGCTTGCTCACACTGGCACTGGCGTTGCCGCTGGCGGCGTTGACCGTCAGCTTTGACGACGCCAAGCATCTGCTGTCGGTGGCGCTACGGTTCCTGTTCTTCCTGACGCCCATTGTCTACGCCACCGACACCTTTCCGCGCACCTTGCACCTCTTCTACGCGGCCAATCCCCTCACCCATCTTGTCCGCGCGTACCGCGCGATATTCATCGATGGCCGCTGGCCCGACTGGCTCGCGCTGTCAGGGGTAGCGGCGGGGTCGCTGATCGCGCTGCTCGTCGGGTACCGGTTTTTCGAGTCGCGGCGTTTCCGGTTCATCGAGGATGTCGAGTGATTCCCCTGATGAGGGTTGTCGACCTCGGAAAGCGATTTCGGCGTTACCCGGCATCGCGCCCCAGGTCCCTCGTGGAGACCGCGATGGGCGGCTGGCGACGGGCGGCTCCTGCCAATTTTTTCTGGGTGTTTCGGAAGGTGAGCTTCGAGGTGTTCCCCGGCGAAATGCTCGGCATCATCGGGCGAAACGGCGCAGGCAAGTCGACGCTGCTTTCCTTGATGGCCGGTCTGTTGCGAGCCGACGAGGGCTACATCGAACTCCACGGGCAGATCAGCGCCCTGCTGGACCTGGGCAGGAGCCTGCATCCCCGGCTGACCGGCAGGGAGAATATCAGAACGTCGGGTCTGCTCAACGGTCTTACCAGCAGGCAAGTGGCGGCGCGCGCGGAGCAGATCGGCGCATTCGCTGGCATCGAAGAGTTTCTCGATGCCCCGGTCAGAACATACAGTAGCGGCATGAAAGCCCGCCTCACCTTTGCCGTTGCGATTCACACCGATCCCGACATCCTGCTCATTGATGAATTCCTGTTCGTCGGCGACCAATTCTTTCAGAAGCGGTGCATCGATCGCATCCGCGCCCTGATGCAGCAGGGTACCGCGGTGCTTCTGTCATCGCACATTCCCGGCACGATTGCCGACAATTGCGACCGGGCGCTGTGGCTGGACAGGGCGGGCCTGCGTGCGCTGGGCCCGCCGGACGAGGTGTTGGAGGCATACCAGGCGAAGGCCGACTTGGAGCCGCGCGTCCGGCCGGGCCCCGAGCCATGACGGCTTACGAGACAGCGGATCAAGTGGCGTTCTTCGATGCCATGTACGAGGGCGCCCGGCGCGCCGAAGGCCACGCCGGGCATCGCGACCACCATTATTCCGTAGCCGGTCATGCAGTCCGGCTGCGGATTGCGGGGAACGGCTTCTCCGACAAACTGCCCGGGGCGCTCGCTCATCTCTCCCGGCCGCCCGGGGAAAAGCCGACACTGACCATCCATGCCTGGGATGACGTATCCACGGGGACAACCCTACCTCGATTGTTGTCCCGGTACCTGTTCTTCGTTCAGATGCATTGCTTCGATTACCTCGGGCCGCGCAACGAGATGACCGACTTTCACGGCCAGCGGATTCGCGCGGTCATGCACCTGGACCCTGTCATAGTCAGTCTGTTTGATCCGGTGAGGTCCGTCGCCCTCTATTGGACGCAGGACGTGGCGAGGATTCCCATTTGGGACTGGGGCACGCCGTTACGAATCATCCTGAATGAGTGGGCCAAGCTGCATGGGCTGTTTCTGGCGCACTCCGGGGCTGTCGGGCTGGCGGAAGGTGGCGTCATATTCGCCGGTAAGAGCGGATCGGGCAAATCCACGTCGGCGCTGGCTTGTCTGGATCACGGTGCCTTGATGTACGCCGGCGATGACTACTCGCTCCTCAGTGTGACGGCGCAACCTTATGTGCACAGTCTCTACAGCTCCGCCAAGCTGAAGGGTATGCCCGACTTTGACCGGTTCTCGCATCTGCTCCCCTTGGTAGTCAATCGGGATCACATCGAGCGGCAAAAGGCCCTGGTGCTTCTGAATGACGCCTTCCGGGAGAAGGTCGCTTCGGGCTTTCCGCTTCGCGCAATACTGGTTTCGCGGATAAGTGGCAGACCAGAGACGACCATTGAACCGTCCACCCCCATTGCGGCCCTGAGAGCGCTGGCGCCGAGCACACTCTTGCAATTGCCGGGCGACGGTAGGGAAACCATGACGCAGCTGTCCGCCCTGGTTCGTCGGGTGCCGGCATACACGTTGAATGCCGGGACACACATGCGCGGCATTGCACAAAGCGTTGAAGCGTTGCTGAAGCAGCTTTGTAGTGTCGCTTAGGCAGGTGCTGTGACCCTGCCTTGTATCTACCGATCTAGTGAATCTGTGGTCAGCATCTGGGGTGCGACAGCTCGATCTGCCTAGGGTCGCAAGAGACCGTTCGTCGTCACGTGCTCACGTGTGGATCTGCAAAACCAGTCTCCCATCTCTTAATGGCCGCTTAACGGCTCGGACTCTTGGGAGATCGTTGAAGGCGGGGCCAAGCTCGGATCGGTCAGCCCGGAGCGCTGTAGTTTTGCCGTAGTTTTTCCGGGCATCAGCGGGCAAACTACGGCGGGGAAGCGGGCACCGATGCTCGGAAAGTGGCCGATTCCCAACAAAGTTGTCGGAATAACCTGCCCAGGCCGGCGGACTCTGGATCAGGAGAGTCCTGGTTGGGCCCAAAAGCCCGCCTGCGGCTGACCCCAAAAGGTGGCCTGTCGGCTCGAGCCCAGAGCCTGCCCCGAGGGCACCGAGGGGAGGGGCAATGAGCCCGGTAACGACTTAGGTCGTCACCGGCACTCTTGTGGGGACGATTGGCGGGACAGTAGACGTTGACTCCTAATTTCATCTGCTCTCCTAAAAACGGGTGCACTTTAGGTTGGGAGCGGGCTAGGAAGTAGCCATTACCCCTGCTGGCCATGAGCACGCCACGTATGCCGCAACCATTCCATTACGCCTTCTTCGTTCGGGATCTCTCCTCAACGCGCCGGTTCTACGGCGATATCCTCGGCTGCCCCGAGGGACGCAGCACCGATACCTGGGTCGACTTCGATTTCTTCGGAAACCAGATCTCGGCGCACACCACCGGCCCGGTGACGCCGACCCAGCATACCGGGCAGGTCGAGGGCATTCAGGTGCCGATGCCGCATTTCGGGGCGCTGCTGGAGTGGGATGCGTTTTCGGGCCTGGCCGATCGCATCCGCGGCGCGGGGATTGCCTTCATTCTCGAGCCCAGAATCCGCTACGCGGGAGAGCCGGGAGAGCAGGCGACCATGTTCCTCCTCGATCCCAGCGGCAACGCGCTCGAGTTCAAGAGCTTCAGACATCCGGAGCACGTCTTCAGCGCATGAGGACGGCCTCGCTCGTTATCATCGGTGCGGGCGTGATCGGCGCTAGCGTGGCATATCACCTCGCGCGCCGCGGCTGGCGCGAGATCCTGGTGCTCGACCGCTCGCACGGTCCCGGTCAGGGCAGCACCGGCAAGGCGACCGGCGGGTTCCGAGCCCAATACGCCACGCCGATCAATGTGCGGCTGTCGTTGCTCTCGCGCGACAAGCTCCGCTGCTTTACGGAGGAGACGGGGGGGAATGCGGGATACCTTCCGGCGGGTTACCTCTGGCTCGCTTCCACGGCAAGCGAGCTCGAGGTACTCCGGGCAGCCCGGAGAGTTCAGCACCAGGAGGGGCTGACCGAGGCGGTCGAGGTCGGGCCCGAGGAGATCGCGCGGCTCAATCCCGCAGTCGCTCTCGATGAGGTAATCGGGGGAGCGTTCTGCCCCAGCGACGGTTTCATCCGTCCCCTGGGCATCGTTGAAGGGTATCTCACTGCCGCCCAGAGGCTGGGGGTGGAGCTGGAGTGGCAGGTCGAGGTCACCGGGCTCAGGCGCGGGCAGGGCAATCGCATTGCCGTGGTGGAGACCTCGCGCGGTCCGGTTTCCCCGGCGGCGGTGGTGAACGCGGCCGGTCCGTGGGCCGCTCAGGTGGCGCAGTGGACCGGTCTCGATCTGCCGGTCGTCCCGCTCCGGCGACAGGTGGCCGCGACCGCACCGACCGACCTCCTGCCGGACAGCATGCCGATGACCATCTTCACAATCGACGGCTTTCATCTGCGGGTGCGGGAGGGTCGGATTCTGCTCCTCTGGCCCACGCCGGGAGTGCCGGGACGACCATTCGATACTGCCGTAGACAGTGAGTGGATCGAGGCGGTGGTCGCAAAGGCGCACCGGCGGGTGCCGGTCGTGCGTCGCGCGGCCATAGACCGGGACGCCTGCTGGGCGGGACTCTATGAGGTCTCGCCCGACAGGCACGCCATTCTCGGCGCTGCCCCAGGCTGTCCCAACCTGTTCCTGTTGAATGGCTGCTCGGGGCACGGGGTGATGCATGCGCCGGCCCTGGGCCAGCTCCTGGCGGAGGTAATCAGCGACGGCGCGGCCTCAACAGTTGACGTAAGTCCTCTCCGGCCGAGCCGGTTTCGGGAGGGGGATCTGAACCCGGTTTCGGAGATGTTGTAGGCCGACCCATGCCACGCTGTACGTGCTGTTAGAGGCGAGGTCCTTCGGCGGCTGCGCCGCCTCCGGATCGAGCCCAGGAGGGGCAATGGCCGGTGCAACAGCACCGGCCGTTTTTCTTTGGGACTT
>DASXTD010000579.1:0-4744 GCA_036505655.1 Chloroflexota bacterium | reverse complement strand
CGTGGACGACAGCGAGAACAAAGTCTCGGGCGGTCAGCTTACTGGCTATCGGATGGCGGGCGGGTTCCCCTCCGGACATATCTCAGAGTGGCCAGTCGGCCGCTACCACAAGGCACACTACCATGGACCAGGCGCAGTGCTGGTCGGCCTCAAGGGGAAGGGCTACGTGAACCTGTGGCCCCGAGAGCTGGGCATTCATCCCTGGCAGGAAGGACACGCCGATCAGGTCGTCATGGTTGAGTGGGGGCCCAATAGCATCTACGTGCCCCCGAATGCCTGGTTCCATCAGCACATGAGCACGGGCGCAGTCCCGGCCCGCCACGTTGCGGTATACGGCGGCATCAGCCCCATGTCCGTTCAGCAGTCGGCTCTCGATGCGGGGATGTCCGTCTCGATTCGGGAGGGCGGGATTCTTATCGACTACGAAGACGAGGACCCCGCGGTGCGCCGCTACTTCATCGAGGCCAACCGGAGGGCCGGCGTAGAGTGCACGATGCCCCCGGTCACCTACAACAAAGACCCGCTGCCCCCGATCCTCGGATAGACCTAGCCCTTTACGGTGCAGAAGGGCGATTGGCCGGCCATGTGGCACTCGGCTTCGTGCTCCGCTAGCTCGGCTTCGAAGATGCGGTGCACTTCGGGGTTCTCGTTCTCGTACTCGATTTGCCAGCCGCCTTCAGACTCGGACAGGTCCGACAGCACCTTCATGTCCCGCGTCCGATGCGCCCCAATACCAATACAGGCCAGATAGCGCGCTGGAATCGCTCCCGAGTTGAAGTGCTGATGGTAGTACTCGTTGGGAGCTACCACCAGACCGTTCTGTTTCCAGTCCAGCTTATTGAACTCCGTGGCGCCCGCCGGCCAGGCCAACGTAAACCCGGTGCCCTTCAAAATCAGTAGCTGCACCCCACCGGGACCGGAACGGTCCCCATGCTTGTGCGCCTTCTTGTACGTACCGATCGGAAACTGCGAGATGTGCGGGCACACAGTCTCCGCCATCTGCAGGATGACATTGGCCCCGCCCGCTCCGCGCTGCTTCCATTCATAGAGGTCGAGCGTCCGAGCATTGGGCACGAAATTCGTCCGCCAAACCCTTCGGTAGGTCGCGGCGGCGAGCGCGAGCAAGTCGCCATCGCCGCTAAAAAATTCATCCTGGCCACTGTACCGATCGCGGAAGACGAACGGGTTGTCCCAGACGAATTCCTCGTTGTCGTAGAAGTTCATGATGGTCCCAGCATTGTTGAGCGAGTAGAAGCGCGCGGGTGTGGGCCCCGTATTGAAGTGCTGATGCCAGACGTTCAGCGGAATGGCTACCAGGCTGCCTTCCTGCCATTCCACCATCTGCTTGCCGGAGCCCTCTACCCAGAACGTCGTCGCACCTCGACCCTGGGTAACGTAGATGGCCTCGTCGAACATATGCCGCAGCGGATTGAGGTTGCCGCCCGCGGGAATCTCGCACACCCAGCCTCCGCCCTCCCGGCCCCGTTCAACCCCGAGATCCGTGAATGCGCCGGCGCCCCCCACGCGGTCCCAGGGCGTGACCTTGATCTCATTCAGATCCCCGACAACCAGGCCCGTCACGATGGGCAAGCCCTCCTGCTGCTGCCATTCCCAGTAGGGAACCCGCTGATCCGTTTGCTCCATGCTTCTCTCCTCGCCTCGTACTACAGCTTACGGTCTGCCAAACCAATCTGGCTGTAGATCTCGTTGATGTGCTCTTTGACGTCTTGAGGCGTGTCATCATGTTCTTTGAGATGAGCCCAGTTGACCTTCTGGCGAGCGTATTGCCCCATGATCTCGTCCTGGTCCGACGTTCCCCCGCTGATGCCGTAGGCGCCCACCAGTTCATCACCTGAGAAGACGGCCGCGCAGCCGCCGGACACGACGACCCTCCCACCGGTGAATACCGATGCGTTGATAAGCATCTGCGGGTTCCGTTCTTTGAACCATTGTTGGATGACCAGTCCATCGGGGAAGCGCGGGCTCATCGAGCGGAAAGCCGCCACCGTAAACGCCTTGCTCCAGGCAATTTCAGCCGTGAGGAATCCCGCGTCGTCCATACGCTCCAGAGCGATCAGGTGCCCCTCAGCGTTCACCACCGCGATGGAAACGGGCACCTTCATGTCCTCAGCCTTCTCCACGACCGCCTTGATGAACTCGCGACATTGGACCGCCCGCAGCTTCGCCATCATTCACCCCTAGTGCAGCAGCCAGATCATCCGTGTCGCGAGCATCAGCGCGCCCAGACACATCGCCGCATTGGCCAGCGAAACCCATAGGATCGATCGTTGGAGCCCGACCGTGCCGATCCCCTCAAGGCTGAACGCGTCCGTGGCCAGTATCAGACGTGGCGCCAGGAAAAAACGTGCGTAGATGGTCAGCGCGAAGGTGGCGATCACGAACCCGTGCTTCCAGAACAACATGGAGCCGTATGACGTCTTTTCCCGCAGCGCGGTAAGCGCGGAAAACGAGTTGAGATCGCCCAGTGGGTTGTGAATGGTCTGCCAGATGCCCGTGGCGATGATGATCGGGATGGCGACGACTACGAAGGGCCGCGACCAGGTCAGCAGACGAGCCCGCTGGGCGGCCTCTAAGCCGGGCGCGAGCATCGCGTAGAGATCGAACATAACTAGCCCGATCCAGGCCGTCACCAGAGGCACGTGGATCCACAGTGTGACCTGGGTGATATTGTCGATGCTCAAGGCCGAGTCGCCGGTGGACTACGCGGCTGTGATGGTGAGGGTCCCCACTTCCCCCCGCTCTGCATGCGAGCCGATTGGGCAATAGAACGGATAGGTGCCTTCCTGGAAAAGCGAGAACTCGATTGTCAATGAAGCGCCCGGCTCCACCCGCTCGCCCATATAAATGTCGTTGCCCTCAGTATCCTGGAGGTTGAGCGCGTGCACGCGCTCTGGTCCCATGTTGGTGAGGTTGAGGGTAATGGTGCCCGGACGTGCCGTCAGTGCATCGGGCGCGAAGTAGTACTCCCCGAAGTTCAGTTCGAAGGTTTGCGTCTGGGCCATCTCCTCGTTGTCTTGCGCCCCCACCGCCGCGGTGGAAGTTCCAATGGCCATAGCCGCGGCCAGGACCGCAGTCAGCACTAGCGAGACGCGCATCCACATCCTCCATTGCCTCTATCGGGCGTCTTGGACAATACGCAGCAGCCCGAGCCGGCGGATTTCTTTGGACTGATTACGGCTTCTGTCCCACGGCGAGTAGCGACAGCCCAAATCGTGGCGGAGCCATCGCTTCCAGGCGGGACTGGATGGGGATGAGCAAATCCTGGAGGCCCACCGACATCCGGGGGATGGTTCGCCGATGCAGGAGCTGGCCGCCGGCGTACCAGGCGGCCAGACCAAACAGATCGAACGACTGGCAGCTGACCAGCTCGAAGCCCGCGCTGGTCAGTCGGTCGGTCAAGTCTTGACGACGGTAGCGGCGACGCCGCCCCATCGCTTCATCAATGGTGCCGTAGGCGCCCGGAGCCCCGGGCACGACCAGGATCGCTCGCCCGCCCGGTTGCAGCGTGTTGTAGGCGTTGCGCAGCAGGGCGGTGTCATCCTCCAGGTGTTCGAGCACGTGGGCAGCGACTACGGTGTCGAAGCCGGCCTCGGGCAAGCCTCTCCATTCGTTCTGGGCCGGGTCCAGCTCGGCGATCTCGATTCCATCCCAGGAGCGGTAGCGTTCTTGAAGGTTGCGCAGATAGGTTGGGTGCGACTGGGCCGCTAGCAGGTATTCACGCCCCGCGAGGAAGCGAGTGATTCCACTCGCGCCGGCCCCGATTTCCAGTACTCGTTGGCCGATGTGGGGCTCCAAGAGCCGCCATAGCCACTTGCTGTATCGGGGTCGCGCCTCCAGCGAGCGTAAGTTCTGCTGGTCAATATCCAGGTCATTAGTGAGCGCGTACTTCGCGATTTGGCCGAGCGCCTGCACACCGTCTCTCCAGGTGATCTTCTTGCCTTCGTCATAGTCGCGGCCCCGGTAAGCGATGGGGACCTCATAGATGCGATAGCGGCGCTTAGCCACCTTGGCGGTGATCTCCGGCTCGAATCCGAAGCGCTGCGAGTACAGCGGAATGCTCTGGATCACCTCGCGTTTGAAGACCTTGTAGCCGGTCTCCATGTCCGTGAGGTTGAGCCCAGTCGTAAGGTTAGACAACAACGTGAGGGAGCGATTTGCTATCTCATGCCAGAACAGGTGGACCCGGTGCGGTCCGCCCTGAAAGCGTGAGCCGAACACCACATCCGCATAGCCGTCCGTAATGGGCTGGATCAGCCGGGGATAGTCCGACGGATCGTACTCCAGGTCGGCATCCTGCACGATAACGATGTCGCCAGTGGCTTCCGCGAATCCACGCCTGAGCGCGGCCCCTTTGCCCTGGTTCCGCTCTTGCAGGATGACGACAACGTCCTCTTCCATCGACTTGAGCAAGTCGCGCGTGCCGTCCGTAGAGCCGTCGTCGACCACGATAATCTCGGTGTCGAAGGGCGCAGCGCGCACCGCGCGCACGACGGCACGTATGGTGTGGCGCTCGTTGTAGCAAGGGATTACGACCGAGAGCTTCACGACAGCTCCGTGGCTTCGCACCCAACCAAGGCTGACCGAGTCCGAGCGATTCGAGTATAAGGCGTAGCGCGACTGCGGAAGACGACGAGCAGAGCGGCCTCGGGTCTAATCGTCCGAGCTCGCTGCGAAGAGTCGGCCGTCAAAACGAGCCCAGCGGCTAGCGGAGCGGCCTCGGGTG
>DASXTD010000578.1:0-11516 GCA_036505655.1 Chloroflexota bacterium | reverse complement strand
TCATGTTGGCGGGCGGATCGCAGACATCTTTTCGGGCCGCCAACAATGGTCTGCTGCTCGCGGCTACTCCGCAGAACTTCCGAGGGCGCGTGATGAGCATGGACGAGGTGTTTCGGTCGACCGGCGCGATGATTGCACCAGCCGTAGGTGCCCTGGCCGACACGACCAACGCCGCGCTCGCGATGGCCAGCATCGGGGTAAGCAGCCTGGTCGTCGTGGCTGGCGTCCTCTTGTGGCAACCCTACGTGCGCAAGCTTTAGACAAAGCCAAGGCCTGAGCGGGCCGTGCATGAAAAGGGCTGGCCGGAGTACCCTTTGGCCTCGCAGACACCATTTAGGAATGAGATGAGGAGAGGGGTGGACGTATGGCCGACAAGCTCACGGTGAACGATCTCCAGGAGATGAAGAGGCAGGGCAAGAAGATCTGTGCGACGGTCGTCTACGATCCCCAAATGACCCAGATGATGGAGCGAGCAGGCGCCGATCTGCTCTCTGTCGGCGACAGCCTGGGCAGGGTCTTCCTGGCCCACACCGAGGAAGGCGCCTTTACGGTTGACGAGATGATCCCCTTCTGCCGAGCGGTGGCCAAGACGGCCAAGCGGGCAGTGGTGAACTGCGATATGCCTGGTTCCACGGTATCCCGCGGCCCCGAGTTTTGCGCCGAATCGGCCAAGCGGCTGGCGGGCGTGGGCGCCGAGACGGTCAAGACTGACATTCGGTCGGACATGGACGGCCTGTTTGACCGCGTGACCGCGGTAGTCAAGGCCGGCGTGAAGGTCTACCCGCAGATCGGACATGCCGACTTCCGCCAGCGTTGGGGCGGCCCGGATGCCATCAAGATCCTGGTCGCCAAAGCCAAGCAGTTGGAGGATGTTGGAGCATCCATCATCGACCTGACTGGCGTGACCCCGGAGGTTTACGGCGCCGTGGCGCAAGCGGTGAAAATTCCAGTCATCGGCGGCCAGGCGACCAAGGACGCGGATGGCAAGATCTATGTTAGCTACGCCCTGGTCGGCTATAACGGGGCGAACCTCGACCAGGAAGGTGATGCCCCGAACACTGCCAAGTACATTCTGAACGTTGCCCAGAAGGCCCTCGCGGACGTGCGGTCGGGCAACTTCTAGCAGGCAGCGCCTGCAGGCAGAGGAGAAAATCGGCTGCGCAGACAACGTGTGCAGCGCGCTGTCGGTTGGCACATAGCCAGTTGGGGGATCAATGGCGCTCACGAATGAGATGGTCAGCGCTATGCTCATCGAGGTTTTTGAGACCGACTTCGATTCCGCCGAAGTAGAGCGGCTGCGTCCACTTATCGAGCGCCATCTGGAACGGATGCGCCAGTTGCAGGATCTCGACCTGGGCAACGATCCTCGCGCCATGGCCTACATCACGGACCATCGGCTGCAGCCGTGAGCGATCTGGCTCGCAAGACGATTCATGATCTCGCGCCCCTCATCGAGCGGCGTGAGGTTTCACCGGTCGAAGTCACACGCGAGGTGCTGGCCAGGATCGACGCCCTCGATAGGCGGCTCCATGCCTTCATCACGGTGCGCCCCGATGAAGCGCTGGCGGCTGCCCGTCAAGCTGAATTAGAGATCGGGCGGGGTGAGTACCGGGGGCCGCTGCACGGAGTCCCAATAGGCATAAAGGACAACATCGCGGTTGCCGGATGGCCCGCCACGAATGGCTCGGCCGCCATGCGCGACTTCGTTCCGGATTACGACGCCACGGCCGTCACCAGGCTGCGGGAGGCCGGCGCCCTCATCCTGGGGAAGAACAACCAGCATGAATGGGCGCTATCGGGCACCTCGCTGTGGTCGGCTTTTGGGCGCATCCACAACCCGTGGGACGAGGCGCGCGTCCCCGGCGGATCAAGTGGAGGTTCGGCAGCGGCGGTCAGCGCGTCACTCGCGTACGCCTCGGTTGGGTCCGACAACCGCGGCTCGGTTCGCATCCCAGCCTCGTACTGCGGAGTCGTAGGCCTCAAAGCCACCTACGGGCTGGTGAGCCGCTTCGGTCAGCTCCCCGCGACCAGCGCGACGACCGATCACCTGGGGCCGCTGGCGAAGGATGTGACAGACGCTGCGCTGCTACTCAACGTTCTCGCCGGCCACGATCCGGCCGATCCGACCTCAATTCGCTCCGAGCCGAAGGACTACACCGATGGAATCAGACACGGGGTGCGGGGGCTTCGGGTGGGTGTTCCGCGGAACTTTTTCTTCGAGCAGGCGGCGGAAGACGTGCAGATTCTCGTCAGGCAAGCGATCGAACAGCTTGAGGTGCTGGGCGCCGAGCTGAGGCCCGTAGACTTGCCATCTCTTCGCCACCTTTCCTTCGCGTCGGGGGGAGTTCCGACCGAGATGGGCAACTTCTTACTTCCCCTGGTAAAGCAGGGTCGGTCCGCATTTACGGATCCGATGCTTTGGGAGCGACTGGTCATCGGGCAATTCTCGCGAGCCGCCGACGCGATTCAGGCGGCACGAATTCGGAATCTGATCGGGTGGGAGTTTAAAGCCGCGATGGAGCAAGTCGATCTGCTGGCGATGCCCACCATGATGACCTGTGCCCCCACCATCGAAGACGCGCTCGATCCCGCCAAACGGGTGTCCGACGGGGTCATTGTGCTCACCGCGCCCTTCAACCTGAATGGCATGCCCACCATCTCGGTGCCCTGCGGGTTTACCGGGGAGGGATTGCCCGTAGGCCTATCGTTGGCGGGCCGGCACTGGGAGGATCACCTAGTGCTGCGCGCGGCCTACGCCTACGAACAGGCTACCAGTGGTGGCTACGCAGTCCCGCCGATTGCCCAAGAGCAAGCCGTCGGTTCCTAGTTCATCCCAGGAGGCATTGGCCGTGCAGGCAACGCAAGCATACGTGGTGGTGGACGGCGACGGACACGTGCGGGAGGATGACGCGGCGCTTCGAGCGCGCTTGCCTGCCAGATGGAGCCATCGGCGGCAGTTGATGCCGATTGACGGCTTCGATCGCGACCTCGGCGGAAGGCTCGGCAAGAACAAGGTAGACGCGGAGATGCACCTCGCCGACATGGATGTTGAAGGCATCGGCGTATCCGTGCTCTACCCGACGGCGGGCTTGTTTCTCGGCGATCTACGCGAGCCCGAATACTCGGTAGCCTACTGCCACGCCTATAACGACTGGCTGGCTGACTACTGTCGGATCGATTCGAAGCGGCTCAAAGGCGTGGCTTTGTTGCCGCTCCAGGATGTGGCGGCGTCCTGTACTGAGCTCCAGCGTGCAGTCCGCGAGTTGGGCATGGTGGGCGCCATGTTCCCGACGTTCTTCCGATTGGGTCCGCAAAGCCCCGGGGACAAAACCTACGATCCCTTCTATGCGACCGCCCAGGATCTGGCCGTGCCGGTCGCGTTCCACGCGTCTGGTAGCGTCGCGCGTGCCAATAACAGCTTCAGCAACTTTCTAGAGGTACACATCCATTCGCACGTCCCAGAACAGATGGCGATGCTGACGTTTACTCTTCTGGAAGGCGTGCTCGAGCGGTTCCCCCGCCTGACCATCGGCTTCATGGAGGCGGGCTGCGGCTGGGTGCCATTCTGGTTGGAGCACATCGACGAGGAGTGGGAAAAGCGGCGCGCGGAGGCTCCTCTCCAGGCGAAACCGAGCGAGTACGCGCTGTCCGGTCGGTGCTACTTCGGGGTCGAGCCGGAGGAACGGATGATCCCGATCGCGGCGGAGATGCTGGGTGCCGGCCAGCTACTGTATGCCTCTGACTATCCGCACTGGGACAGCGGCTGGCCGGACACGGTCAAGACGCTCCGAGAGCGCCGGGACATCTCAGAGTCGCTCAAGCAAAAAATTCTGGCTACCAACGCCCAGACCTTCTATCACCTCGGGAAGTAGAGTGGCCTGGGGGCCATATCAGCCGCCCGGCGCCGGCCGGGACGAGCGTATCGACTTGCTGCGCGGCTTCTGTGTGGTCGCAATGGTGGTCGATCATATCGGCGGACCGTCCATCTTTTACGCCATAACGGGCGGCAACCGGTTCTACACGTCAGCGGCCGAGGGGTTCATCTTCATCTCCGGCCTGGTCATGGGGCTCGTCTACCAACGCCTCATCGAGCGAGATGGTCTCGGCCCCTCTCTTCAACGCGCCATCGAGCGCGCGGGCACGCTGTATCTGCTCACCGTCACTCTTTCTCTCTTTTTCATTCCGGCCTCCGAAATTCTGAACGTGCATTGGGCCCAGGGAATCGACCTTCGGAATCCGGTGGACTTCATCGCTTCGGTGCTGCTGCTCCATCGGACCTACTACCTTGTCGATATCCCCCTGCTCTACACGATCCTGATCATCGTTTCGCCGCTGGCCCTTGTGCTCATGTCGATGAGAAGAAGTTGGGTGGTGCTAGCGGCCTCCTGGTTGCTATGGGCGGCCTATCAATTCTTCCCCGATCTGGCCGACGCGCCCTGGCCGATCTCTGGCAATCAGCTGTTCTTCGTACCCGCCTGGCAGCTGTTTTTCTTTACGGGGCTGTTTCTCGGCTGGCACCATGGTACCCTCACGGTGCGCTTGGCCCGTTTTCCGCGCCGACTCGCCCTTGGCGTAAGCGGAATAGGTTTTGCCGCGCTGATCGTGCTCTACAAATCCACCGATCAGCTAGCGCGGCTACTCCAGATCGACCCCAGCCGCATCCAGGACTTCCAGCTCCGGCTGCTGGAGGTGCTGTTCGCCAAGGCCGATGTCCGACCGGGTCGGATCGTCGCGTCCATCGTCGTGTTCGGCTTTCTCTATCTCCTGGTCACGGAAGCTTGGCGACCGATCGCTCGTAGTCTGGGTTGGTTTCTCATTCCGCTCGGACAGGGTGCGTTGTATGCCTATGCAGCCCACGTCGTGATTGCCCTGCCCGTGGGACTCGCGCTGGACCGGGTTTCGATCCCGGCTCGCTACGAACGGCCCGCTCACGCAGTCATTCAAATCGGTGTGCTGCTGCTCTTGTGGCTGTTGCTCCGTTGGCGAGTCATGGACGTCAAATCAACCGAGGGCCGCGCCCGTTACGCATGGCCCGCCGCTGCTACGGCCGTTTGTTTCCTGCTGCTGTCGTTCAGTCCCGTGAGAACAGTGCATGCCGTCGCGACCGAGCAAGCCCAAACCGAGCCCGATCCCTACGCGAACCGAGTGGCCCGGGCCTTTGGCACGCCTGTACCAGGGAAGCCGCTGACCGGGGCACCTCCTCGAACTCCTCTGCCGACCCCGGTTCCGCAGCCTGGTAGCACCAGTCCTCCGGTCAGCGATTACGTCGGGCCGATCAAGGGCGAGTTGCGCAAGATGCAATTTTTTAGTCCGGCCCTTCAGCGCGATATGCAGTACTTCATCTATCTGCCGCCTGGCTATGAGAACGATAAGATCCTGTATCCGACCCTCTACATGCTGCATGGAAGTAGCGGATCGGCTGAAGAGTGGGTCGCCTGGGGGCTGGTAGATCGGGCGGACGACCTGATCATCCGGAAGGAGATCCTTCCGCTCATCATCGTGATGCCGCAGGGGGACCTGAGCTACTGGGTGAATCTGCCCGACGGATCCCTTTACGGGGACTACCTGGTAAAAGACTTGAGGCGACACCTGGCTGCCACCTACCGGGTGCTTCCAGGAGCTGAACATCGCGCTATTGGCGGGCTATCGATGGGTGGTAGCGGAGCCTTGGCCAACGGGTTCCTTCACCCGGACGTGTTCGGCGTGGTGGGAGCGCACAGCGCCGCGCTCCTCGAAGAAGGAGAGCGCCCTTTTCTTGGAACCGGACAGGATTTCGAGCGACAAACTCCGCTTTGGCTCGCCCAAACCGCCGATGTGCTTGACTCTCTCACAATCTGGATCGACGTGGGCGACCAGGACATGTGGGCTGACCGAAACGTCCGGTTGCATGATGCGCTCAGCCAGCGCGGGGTGGACCATGACTGGGATCTGTCCGTGGGAGGTGAGCATGCTCCCTGGTACTGGTCCAGCCGATTAGTCGATTACCTTCGCTTCTACGATGTAGCTCTACACCCCGAGCGGCGGTTGTAACCTGCCCTTGCTCTCGGGAAAACCCGAGAGTCGGCACGCCGCGTTAGCCTGATCGCCGCAAAATTCCTATACTCCGGGCTTGCTCATTATGTTTCGCAGCCGTCCATCCCAGGAGCGACTTCAATGAGGCCAGATAGTGGGACGTTAGGTACTCCTGACCCGCTGGCTCTTACTCGGCTGCTCCAGCGCCTGACGAACCTCTTCGACCTGTCCCGCGACGTAGTGGCCGAGTTGGAGCTCGATCGTCTCTTGCAGACAATCATGGCCCGCAGCAGCCAGGCGCTCGATGCGGACCGTTCCACCCTGTTCGTCGTAGACGAGGCCAACAACCAGCTTTGGTCGCACATCGCCCAGGGCCTAGATACCACCGAGATCCGAATGCCGAAGTTCCTGGGATTGGCCGGCCATGTTGCGATGACCGGTGCTACCGTCAACGTCCCGGACGCGTACCAGGACGACCGCTTCAACCAGGGCATCGATCGTCAGACGGGTTATAAGACCCGCTCGGTGCTTGCCATGCCGATCCACGATACCAGTGGCTCAATCGTCGGAGTGCTGGAGGCGCTGAACAAGAAAACCGGCGCCGTGTTCACCTCTGAGGATGAGACCCTGTGCACCATTCTGTGCTCGTACATCGAGGTCGCGCTCACCAATTCGGCCCTCATGCAGGCCCGCAAGAAAGAGGAGGAGAAATCCGCCATCCTCCTCGATGTGATGCGCTCTCTTGCCTCCGAAATCGAGCTCGATAATCTTCTCGAGCGCATCATGGCCAAGACGACTGAAGTCATGCACGCCGACCGCTCGAGCCTCTACTTGATCGATCACAAGACTAATGAGCTGTGGTTCAAGGTCGCTCAGGGGGCGGATTTGCAAGAAGTTCGCTTCCCGGTCGGCGTGGGCATCGCCGGTCAGGTAGCTGCGACCGCCGAGATAGTGAACATCGAGGACGCTCACGAGGATGCCCGCTTCAACCCGGAAATGGATCGTCGGACCGGTTACCGGACCCGCAGCATGCTCTGCATGGCGATCCAGGACAGTGCCGGCAAGCGAATGGGCGTCCTGCAGGTCTTGAACAAGGATAGCGGCGTGTTTACCCGCGAGGACGAGGAGATGCTGGGCGCTATCTGTTCCCAGGCGGCGATTGCGTTGGCCAATGCCGAGCTGTTTGACGACGTCGTGCGCATGAAGAACTACAACGAGAGCGTCCTGCATAGCATGGCTGCTGGCGTGGTCACCCTGGACATGGAAGGGTGCGTCAGCACGACCAACGCGGCCGCGGAGCGCATTCTCGGCCTCGAAGTCGAGATGCCGGCCGGCGCGCGGTTCGGGGAGATCATTGGTGAGCAGAATTCCGAGCTAGCCGAAATCGCCCATCGCGCCCTGGAAGGCGGAGAGGCGCGGCGGGTAGACAAGCTCCGCTATCTCAACCCTGTCCGTAATCCAGTGACGATGAACGTCTCGGCTGTGCCGCTGCGAGACGCTAAGGAGAAGCAGATCGGTCTGGTCATGGTGATCGAGGACATCTCACGTGAGCAGCAGCTCATGGGGACGCTCTCGCGGGTCGTGAGCCGGGAGCTCGCGGAACAGATCATGGCTAGTGGCGTGATGCCGGAGGTGGGCGGCGAGCGCAAACAGGTGACCATCCTGATGTCCGATATCCGCGACTTTACAACCATGACTGAATCGGCTGAGCCCGAGGACATCGTTCACATGTTGAACGACTATTTCAGTCGCATGATCCAGGTGATCTTCGAGTACGAAGGAACACTCGATAAGTTCATTGGAGACGCCATCATGGGGGTGTTCGGCACCCCGGTTACCCACGACAACGACCCCGTGCGGGCGGTGTTGGCCGGCGTGGGCATGCGTCGTGCGCTGCATAAGTTCAACGACGATCGCCGAGCGGCCGGCAAGCTTGGAATCGAGATCGGCATTGGCATTTGCGATGGCGAAGCGATCGCGGGGGCCATTGGCTCCGAAGAGCGGATGGAGTTCACCGTGATCGGCGACGCCGTAAATACAGCTTCTCGTATCGAAGGGCTGACCAAAGGCTTCCCCGGCCACAAGCTCGTCTTCAACGAAACGATCTTCGAAATTGTGAAGAACCTCGTCCCCTGCGACTTCCTCGCTGAGGAGTTTGTCAAAGGCAAGGCCCAGGCTGTGCGCGTGTACGGGGTACCTGAGTCCTTCATCCTCAGCGACCTGCCAGTCACCTTGGCCGCCGCCTCGATCTAGCGGCCACCGGCCAGGCACGTAGCTTGCTTCTCCTCTAGGAGAGGCCGGCGCGAGTAATGCGAGCGGCGGGTGCGGGCTGCGCGCACGGCCAGCTGACATTTCGGGAAATTGCCTTCGTTCCCTTCCGGTGCGAGCCACCATCGCAGAGAAGAGCTAGACTCCAAATAGGTAACCGGCGGGGCGGGCGGCGCGTTTCTTGATGAAGGGCCGCCAACTTAGCGGTCGTTTGCCCTTCGCTGGGGAACCCATGGACTCGAACGTTTCCCAACTCGTGGCTTGGGTGCGCGCCACGTGGAACATTGCTCTAGGGTTGGTGGCCACGGCGGCGGTGCGTGTCGCGGTGGTCGCCTGGTGGCTTGTCTCCTATCTGGCCTTGCTCGCCTATTTGATCGTGACGTACGTCGTGCTCGCGATCGTACTGATCGTTTCCTATGTATTGCGGGTAGCGCCGCCCCTTTTGCGGCGCTGGTGGGTAAGCTCGAAGCCATACCTGGGGCGCGGTAGGCAGTCCACGCGCAACCTCGTTGCGCAAGTGGCGGCGTCCTCCGGGTCGCTCCTAGCAACATTCGGCCTAGCCCTGTTTGGGCTGACTTCCTGGCTAGGGCGGGGCTTGCTGTGGTTGGTGATGTCCCTGGGCGGGGTGCTCGTGAATCTGGTGGACCAGCTCGTCCTGGGGTTCGCATGGATCTTGGCGAATGGAGTGAGCTCGGCTAAGCGATTCATTATCTGGTTCGCACTCAGTCCAATCAGGCTGATCCAGTTGGTCGCGAGCGCCCCCAGCTATTTCTCGTTGCGTAGGCTCAGCGCAGGGCTGCTGGCCACCTCCGCCGCCGGGGCCCTCATCGCCGTCGTGGGTGTGAGTGCTGCTGGAGCGACCGCGCTCACCGCGGTGAGCGTGCTGATGCCAAGCCCGAGTTTGACCGACGTGGCGCCGGGCGGAATCCAGGTCTTCGATCGGAATGGCGAGCTGCTCTACGAGTTCGCGGGCGGCAGCGGCGGGTTTCGCCGCCCGGTGTCTCTAGACCAGATCTCGCCGAATCTCATCAACGCAACGATCGCGACTGAGGACGCCGACTTCTACTCAAATCCCGGGATCAACTTCCGCGGGCTAATTCGTGCCGTCTACGAAAACCTGGCGTTCTGGCGGTACGGGGGTGTGTTGCAGGGTACGGGTGGCAGCTCGATCACCCAGCAGGTGGTCAAGATGATCACTTTCCCCAATCAGACCCCGGTCCGCAGCCCGGCGGTGAAGCTGCACGAGGTCACTGGAGCGCTGGCGGTGGCGCGCGATCATTCCAAAGATGAGGTTCTGAGTTGGTATCTGAATTCATTGTTCTATGGGAGCGGCGCGTATGGGGCCGAGGCCGCCGCTCAACGCTACTTCGGCAAGCCGGCCAATGACCTGAGCTTGCCCGAAGCATCCTTCCTGGCCGGCATCCCCAACGCGCCCGGCTTCTACAACGTAGACGATAACCTGGATGCGGTCTATACCCGCCAGCGTGAGGTGCTCGATCTGATGGTGCTCCACGGCTACATCAGCGCCGACGAGGCCGATGCTGCCTACGCCGAGGATCTGGACTTCAAGTCGGCGGATTTCGAGATTCAGGCTCCCTACTTCGTCATGTACGTACGCGATCTCTTGCCCAAGCTCGTGGACGAATCAGCCCTGCGCCATGGCCTCAAGGTGACCACTACCCTCGACCTGGGATTGCAGCAGACAGCGGAGCAGGATGTGAGCGCACGGCTCGCCAGTCTCCCTCGCAGTATGGGCCCTTTAGAAGGAGCGCTGATCGCCATCGACCCCCGGAACGCGCAAGTCCTGGCCATGGTGGGCGGGCACTCGTTCTTCGAGGATCCAGTTCGAGGCCAGATCAACTACGCCCTGGCCCCGAACTCTCCCGGCTCCGCTATGAAGCCGATCACCTACCTGGCCGCGTTCGAAAAGGGTTGGAGTCCCGCCACGATCATTCCGGATCAGCCGATTCAGCTCAACAACGGCGTGCGGCCTTACACGCTTCAGAACTTCGACGGGAAGTATTCCGGCCGAGTCTCGGCTCGCGATGCACTGGGCAACTCGCTCAACGTTCCGGCGGTGCATGCATTGCAGTTTGCGGGCCTTGACGTGGTGTACAACCTGGCCGGTCGCATGGGCCTGACCACCTTGGAGGACATCAGCTATTACGGGCCCGCCTTTACGTTGGGTGGTGCGGATGTCCGGTTGCTGGATCTGGCTTACGCATACACAGTACTTGCCAATGGCGGCGAGCAGCGCGGGATGAAGAGCATCGCGGAGCCGCGGTTCGCTCCCCGTGCGCTCGATCCGTCGCCCATCCTGAAGATCGACGACGCCCAGGGGCATAGCCTCTGGGAGTATCAGCCGCAGGCGATTCGGGTGGCGCCGGCGGCCGAGACCTATCTGATCACCAATGTGCTGTCTGATAACAATGCGCGGCTGCGGACCTTTGCGGCCAACAATCCAGAGACGCTGCCCGATCGGCCCGTCGCTGCCAAGACGGGGCTCTCCGAAGCGCCCAGCGATGCCTGGACGCTGGGCTACACGCCGCAGCTGGTCACCGGTGTTTGGGTTGGCAACCCCACCCACGCGGCCATCCCCGGCGGGACCAGTTCGCTCCTCGCGGGGCCACTCTGGCAAAAGTTCATGATGGACGCTCTAGCGGGCGAGCCTGCGCTCCCGTTCGATCCCCCCGCGGGTGTGGAATTCCGGCCCACCTGCAAGCTAACCGGGCTCCCCGCCGACGGCCGCTGCTCTCCGGTGGTGCAGGAAGTATTCGTCGCCGGTCGCGCTGCCGTGGCCGACGGCTTGGGTTCCTCCGCCACCCAGCCCCCACCAGTAGCCCCCGCACCAAGGCCCGCCCCCGCCCCTGCCCCCAAGGCCCCGCCCGGCAAAAAGCACTAGCTGACCGAACCGTCTAACCCTCGCCCAAGAAGCGCTTGGTGACGGAACCAGCTAACCATCGCCCACCGCAGTAGGAGAGGGAAGGGTGAGGGCCCCGGTCCGCGTCCCTATAATCAGCGGCTATGCCAGATGATCGCCGGATCGACGTGCACCATCACGTGCTCCCCCCGAAATATCAGTCGACTACCCCCATGCCGGTGAAGGTCCCGGACGTGGAGGAGCAGCTCGGCCGAATGGCCAGCTTTGGCATTCGAGCGGCGCTCACGTCATTGACTCCCCGCGTGCTGGACGCCCATCCCGATCGGATCATCGAAGTTGCGCGAGACTGCAACGA
>DASXTD010000577.1:0-3833 GCA_036505655.1 Chloroflexota bacterium | reverse complement strand
AGCCGCCCTGGCGTCTACCGGTGGCTGATCACCTTGGAGGGCCGCTCGGTCCGCAAGGGTCTGGCCTCCGACCGTGACCAGGCTGACGCCGCGGTGAGCAACGCCCTGGACGAGTTGCCTCGCTAGATGTCGTAGATGTGTCTGGCGCTGATCGCGAGCTGGGCCGGCTCCCTCCAAACCGCCTCTGATCTGCAGGTTGACCTATCGGCGTTTGCCGTCACTTGTCGTCGCTCGTTGACCTCGGACGGCCTGGCGACGGCCTGGGTGGTCCTCGACCGGAGTACCGCGAGCTTGGGAAGCACCCTCGGCCAGCTCCGGACGGGCTGATCCTAGAGCTCGGTGGGCATGGGCACGAACCGTGGTTGTCCGTGACGAACGCGCATGTCTAGACTGAGTTTCCCATCATGGGATTGACTTCGCTATTGGAAGGCGTAACCTACCAACACGTATCTTCGGGAATCTTATATTGAGTACTGGAGGAGATTCTGCAAAGGACTTGGGGGACTTCTTACAGGGACTAGGGAGGACGTTCGATGAGCATCGAAGAAAACAAGATGCTTGTCCGTCGGCAATTCGGGGTGAGATGATGCAAAGAATTAGCCGAGGCGAGGCCGAGGCAGTGTTTCATACCGGATTTACTGGGGGCCTTCACGGCCGAGGTGCTCCGAGTGACCCAGACCAGCAGGTGGTCATCAAGCCTTTCTTCGAGAACGGGCGGCATTACTGCGTGGAGGACTGGCACGCCCTACTTCTGGGGCTAAGTGTTGACGAGGAAAATCAAGGGGTAACTAGTGTGGGGGAGGCCAAAAGGCTGCTCGATCCAATAGTGATGACGCTTGTCTTGGACGGCAAGCCGTTTGAGACTACACGCCTCCCCGTGAAACCCCTCTTAAATGACTCCCCTGGGAAGGCGTTTGTCCTTGTACAAGGGCGGGCGGTGGGGCCAGATGAGCTAGCGGCAGGCAGCCATACTTTTTCCGTAACGGTGGAGAATGATCCTGTCGAGCCCGAGACATATACGTTCACGAGTCAGTTTTTCTTTGACGCAGCGGGTACGGGAGTTTGCACCTAGCATGGCCTCGGACCTCAGGCTGATCGGAACCGGCCTTCGTCTTGTTTGGCCGACCTGGTTTCAGGCCGAGGACGGCCTTGAGGTCGTAGTAGAGCAGCTCCTCACAGCCCAGGATCGCCATGTGTGGCCGCTGCCGCATGAAAGCGCAGTCCGGCGGATAGGACCAAGGTCTGGAGCCTGATGCAGCTTGAGCGGCAACTCCAGCCTGGGGCGTTCGCTCGGCGGCGGGGCGGCTATATCGACCGTCGACGGACCCCGGCCGCCGACACGTGAATGCTGCCCGCCACGTTCGATGATCTTCGGGACCACAATCTGATGCGCCTGCTTGCATCGTGCCTGCTGCCTGAGCTGGAAGGCCGGCGACTGCGGTTCCTCTGAACCGTTGGCGATCGCTGGTGACCGTTGCTGCCCGTGCGCGACCGTTGTGGTACGGACCCAGCGCGGACCGAGCGCGAAGCTCCACCGGCAGTGCCCGCTGCACGACGGTGTCGCTCCGCGGCGTAGCGCGGTGGCATTGGGGGCTTGCGGGGCGCAGGGTGCGCTGTCCACGATGGGGACCGTGGGTGGTGTCCTCGGGATGCTGAGGTCCACGTGGTATGGCGTTGAAGAAACAAGCGACCCGAAACGCTGGCGCTCCAAGGAAGCCAAGGAGATCGTCGCTGCCGTGCAGCGGGCAGGTGGGCAGGTGGAGCGCACCGCGAGCGGGCATCTGAAGGTCATCGGGCCAACCGGTTCCGCCATCGTCGCCTCAGCCCCCAACACCGGCCGCGCAGGTGGGCGCGCCGTCCACAACACCTTGGCCACGATTAGGAGCAAGACCGGGCTGGACGTGTGAAGCGCTCGTCCGGGCGCTCGCTGCACCCAGATGCGTGAATTATCAGGGCTAAAGGTTCAGAGCGGAGCTACAGCATGGCCATGGCCAGCGTCCTCCATTGCTGTAGAGGCAGGCCATGGGGCTCCGCGTCAAACACCTGGATACAGACGTGGTCCGCTCCTGCATTCAGATGGTCCTTCACACGTCCGCTAACCGCTTCCATGTCACCCCATGCGACGAGCGCGTCGACGAGACGGTCGCTGCCCTGCCCCACGAGGTCGTCATTGGTGAATCCGAGGCGGCGCCAGTTGTTGGTGTAGTTCGGCAAGTCGAGGTATCGGGAGATGTGCCGGCGGGCGATCGCTCGGGCCTGGTCAGGGTTTGCCTCCAATACGACCGCCTGCTCTGGCAGGAGCCAGCGGTCAGGGCCGAGAGTGCTGCGAGCCTTCGCCGTATGCTCGGGCGTGACGAGATACGGGTGAGCACCCTGGGCCCGCTCAGCGGCCAAGGCGAGCATCCTCGGTCCAAGGGCGGCGAGCACACGCGGCGGCGGCGCTGTCGGCTTTGCGGCCCGGTAGATCCGGGCCGCCTCGTCCATCCCATCTAGATAGCGGCGCATGGCTGCAAAGGGACGCTCGTACTGGTGGCCACGAATTCTCTCGACGAGGCGGGCGTGGCTCACGCCGAGACCGAGCAAGAACCGCTCTGGGTAGGCCTCGCTCAAGGTGAGCTGGCCGGCAGTCATGGTGAACGCGTCACGTGCCCAGATGTTGGCGATGCCCGTTGCAATCACCATGCGGTTAGTGGCTGACAGCAGAAAGCCAGCATTGGTCAGCGGCTCGCGATAAGCAGCTTCGCCGACCCACAGGGCTCCGTAGCCCAACTCCTCCAACTCGGCCGCGACCTCCCGTACTCTCGAGGCGGGTTGGTAGTTGAGGTGGTAGGTCCAGATGCCGATGCGCCCGAGGTCCATGACCCACTGCTTACCAGGCAGGGTGGTTACGACGCCACCACTCGCTCGCGGAAATCCTCAACCGCAGGCCTCCCGCGCCAAGGCTCCAGCTCGCGGAGCAGGTCCTGAGCCCGCTGGGTGATGGGTCCGATGCGTTGGTCAGCCGGCAGGTCCAACGCCCCGTTGGCGACCGCGCAAGCCTGATCGACCTCCCGCTGCTGCGCATAGGTGGTGGCCACCGCGAGCTCCACTATTGAGCGAGCCTTGAGGTGCCCCGGATCCTGGGCTGCGAGCGCGGCATCGAGGACCGGCTGGGCAGCGTCGGGCTGGTGAAGCGTTACAAGGCTCGTGCCCTCGTAGTAGGTGACGTCGAGCCGGTCCTGTCGGTAGTCCATGCCATGCCGACGTTCGTCGGGCTGGGTGCTTCCCACCGCATTGTTGGCCAGATCCTGCGCCTGGCGGAACGCCGCTGCGTCGCCGATGCCAGCATGGGCGCGCGCCTCCAGCGCTGCCAGCCATGCCTGGACGGCCACGTTCGCGCTTCGGCTTCCGTGACTCTGCCCCCGCCGGATGAGCTCAAGTGCAGCAGTGTGATCACCGCTGTAGGAGGGAATGAGGCTTCGCCCTCCGAGCAGCCATCCGGCCAAGGCTTCGTCCTGAGCTTCGATCGCGGGCTTCAGCGCAGCCTCATACCAGATGTGGGCGGCTGTCGGGTCCCCCACGTCGAAGGTCAGCCACGCTCGAAGGCCAGCCAGATGTCCAGCGACTGAGCACAGCCTGCGCCGGACTCCGATCGTCTGGGACTCCTCAAGGAGCCCGGTCACCGCTTGAAGGTACTGCTGGACGTGCGGGAACAGTTCGGTAGGCGACAGTTCCTTGTAGAGCTGGTGGAAGCGGAGAACGGTGAGTTCTGTCTCCTCGAGCATCGACCCGCTTACCCTCGATCCCTGCATGGCCCGGAGGAGATTCAGCAGGTCCACGCCGAGCGCCTCCAG
>DASXTD010000576.1:0-1787 GCA_036505655.1 Chloroflexota bacterium | reverse complement strand
CTTCCAGGCACTTGGCTTGGAGAACCTGTTCGGCTACACCTTCGCGGCGCTGAAGAATATTCCGACCGCCACGGAAAAGCTGAGCCAGATTTATGGCGTGCATGTCAGCATTGCCGTGATACTGCTGGTGGTGTTCATCGCCTGGCATCTATACCTGGTCAAGGTGAAGGGGATTTCCCTGCCGTTCTGGGTCACGTCCTCGGGCCGGACCGCGCCGTTCAGTACGCACATCCGCGCATGGCTCGTCTACAGCAGCTTTATCCTGGGCGCGGTGTTGCTGCTGGCCATTTTCTGGCCACGGAATCCGGGCATCCCGCCGCAGCTGCTGCCGGAGTCCCCGTTCTACGGCTCGACGCATGGTCCTGGGTTTCTGGGCGCCAAGCCCACGTTTCCGATCAGCTGGACGCACGGCATGAACGTATTCATTGGCGAGTATCTGGGGATTGAACCCGATATCTGGGGCACAGTCGTCGGAATGATCCTGATGACAGTGGCACTGCTGGCAGTTCCCTTTGTGGATCGCGCCTCGCGGGAGCCGGCGAGTTGGCGGGAAGCCTTTGACTGGCGGCAGCGCAAGTGGGCATTTCTGGCGATCGGGCTCTTCTGGCTGGTGATGATTCTCGGCGTTATCGTGAACGCGTCAGCCGGGGCCGGCTAGAACGACCTGGATCCCTACCCGCCCTAAGGGGTTCTCGCCCGATTGCGAGCAGTGATCCGTTTTTCCGTTGCGGTTTATTGGACGCTCATGGCATCCTTCCTGGGTACCTCTCGGGAAGGATGCCCTCGTCATGCTTCGCTCCAAGCAATGACCGGAAAAACAGTTCCAATTTGTTAGTTGGCTGGGTTGATGCCCATGTTGAAAAGCGAGTTGTTCATAGCGCGGGTGTCGCCCGCACGATCAGGCGATGTGAGGATACGCCCACAGGATAGCAGGTGATCAGCGTGAGCGTCTCCATGGCAGTCGGGCGCAGCACCGAGGTATCCTGTGGCGTGACTATCGTCATCTCCCGGACGATGTAGCGACGGATCTGCCCGCCGGCGAATACCTGCACCTCGTCGCCAATGCGCGCCTCGGGCAAGTGGTTAAAGATGCTGTCAGCGTAGTTGGAGTGTCCGCCGAGCACAATATTCCCAGAGGTGCCGGGGTAGGCCGCCACCGGCCAGAAGTGCCCGACCGTGGAGCGCGGGACATCCCAGGCTCCCAGGCTCGCCCCGCGCTCCTCGATGTCGACATCGACGCCGATCCGCGGCACGCTGACATGCGTGGGGCGAACATTATCCCAGGCCTGGGCGGGCGAGTCCACCGGCCGCGTCGCCCAAGCGGGCGCGGGGTGAGCGGCGAGGTACTGGCGGCCGAGCTGGCTCGGCGAGACCGTGTATGGCCAGGGGAGGTCGGGGTGTAATTCGAGACGCGCCCGCTCGAAGTATTGGACCGTGTATTGATGCCCGTCCGGTCGGGCGGCCTCCTGAAGCCCCTCCGAGATCGGAGCGCCAAAGATCGCGTGCCCACCGAACTGCTCGAAGAAGCGCCGGAAGTCGCCGCTGAGCCTGCGCCCAGCGATGACCTGGCTGGTATCGCGGGAGAGAGCGGTGAGCGATCGGAATGCCGGCTCGGCCATATGCGTGGCCGCGGCCCAGCGCCCCAGGTCGCCGATACGCACCTCGCCGCGGTCGGCGTGCCACTCCAGCCGCGCCTGCTCGAAATATTGCACTGGCCTGTCATCCTCCAGGAAGACCTCGGTCAGCGGTGACCCGAAGACCAGGCGGCCGTTCAGCGCCTCGTAGAA
>DASXTD010000575.1:0-14020 GCA_036505655.1 Chloroflexota bacterium | reverse complement strand
GTACGCAAGCATCAAGGCACCGGTATCGTGCACCTGGCTGTTCCCGGTCTGGGTGGGCTGACCCCCGCCGAAGAATATCGGGTCAACATGCAGGGTCTGCTGAACGTTCTCGAGGCGGGCCGCATGTTCGGCGTGCGTCGCGTGACGGTGGCCAGCTCCATCACCGTCTATGCCGGTCTGTCCCGCGGTCCGTTTGAGGAAGGTGCCACCTTACCGATGGAGTCGCGCAATTCGACCGAGGGCTACAAAAAGGCTTGGGAGATCCTAGCGTTGCTATATGGCGCCCAAACAGGCCTGGATGTCCAAATGCTTAGGCTGGGAGGCATCTACGGGCCGCTCTATCACAGCATGGCCAACCTGGCCAGCCGACTGACTCATGCGGCTGTGCGCTCACGGCCACTCGATCTTGCCGCCGGACGCGGTGGGGTGCCGTTTGACGATGACGACAACGACTGGTGCTACGTGAAGGACTGCGCCGAGGGCATTCGTCGCGCCTATACAGCTGAATCCCTGCCCCACCCTATCTACAACATTGGTGGCGGGGTTGGCGCATCAAATCACGAGTTGGTGGACGCGGTCAGGGCCGTGGCGCCGCAATTCGAGGCCAAGCTGCAGCCCGGACGCAATCCGCGGGCCCGCCAAAACAACTTTATGGATCTTGCGCGCACCAAAGCCGAAATCGGCTACGCCCCCGAGTACGATGTCCGCCGCGGCATCGCCGACTACGCCAGTTGGCTCAAAGCCAACCCCGAATAACCGGATTCTTGCCCTAGTATTTTCCATAACGCACTTCGCTTTCATCTTTCTCTGGCTGCGTGGCTTCATGACCGGCAGGAAATGACTCGTGGGCCTGTGCTAGTCACGCAGCGCATTGCGGTTCATGCTGGCCTTGTGTTAGCTTCCCTGTAGTCGAGGACTCCAATCTGACGAGCATTCGGCGGGAGGTGCAGTCCATGGCAAAGGCGCTCGGCAAGAGCGACATGGCAGCGCGTGTGGCCGCGAAACTCAAGGGGACACACGCAGAGGGCAACCGAGCTCTCAATGCAGTGCTCGAAGCAGTAACCGACGGCCTCAAAGAAGGAAGCAGCGTCACGTTGACGGGCTTCGGCACCTTTGAAGTTCGCTCGATCAAGGCGCGTCAGGTCCGGGCCATTCGAGGACCCCAGGCCGGCAAGCTGGTTTCCGTACCAGCGCACAAGCGCCCGGGTTTCCGGGCAGGAACTGAGCTCGTTCGCTCGATCGCGGGCAAGTAAGGCCAACGCTGTCCCACTCAGTCCTCGACTCGGCGAGGTCAGTCGCTGAGAGGCGATAACCTCTGCTTGGGGTGGGTAGCGAAGCCTGAAAGGCTCGCCAACAGCGGTCATTGATTTGGGGGCGACCCGGTTGCCGGGCCGCCCCCAAATGCTTTTTCGCTAGGAGGCGGGTCACGAGGTGAGGCTATACTCCGCTGAGACGTTGGCTCTGGAAGGGAGGTATCGTGGCTGCGACTCGTCGATGGACTTCCGCGGACATGGAATTGTTGCCCCTCGATGACCCCAAGCGCTACGAGATCATCCACGGGGAGCTATACGTGTCGAAAGCGCCCAGCACACAGCACCAGATCGTCTGCTCGCGCGTCCATGTGCCGCTGGACCTCTGGGACAGAGCCACTGGCCTGGGCGTGGTCATCCCGGGCCCTGGGCTGATCTTCGCCGAGGACGAGGATGTAATCCCCGACCTGGTCTGGGTGAGCAAGGAGCGCCTGGCGCTGATCCTGGCGCCTGACGGGAAGCTCCACGCGGCTCCCGAGCTGATCGTGGAGGTGCTTTCTCCCGGCGCGGCCAATGAGCGCCGCGACCGCGAGGCGAAGCTGGATCTCTACTCGCACCAGGGTGTGCGCGAGTACTGGATTCCGGATTGGGAGCACCGCCTGGTCTACGTCTACCGCCGGGTAGGCCTCGCCCTCGAGTTCGTAGCCACCCTCCTGGATGCGGACACCCTGGATTCGCCCCTGCTGCCCGGCTTTGCCCTGCCCGTTCACGAGCTGTTTGCCGAACTGCCGGTGGCTTAACGAGCGGCTCTAACGAGCGGCTCTAACGAGCGGCTCTAACGAGCGGCTTTAACGAGCGGCTTAGCGGCCGCCGATATCGTCTCTTCCTTGACCTGCGCCGAGCCACGTGCCTGTGGCGGCCGTCCAACGTTGGCTCACCTGGTGGGGGAAGACTCGGCCAGACGTGGGTCCAGAATGCCCGGAACGCCTCGAGCTCCAGTATCTTCGCTGGATCTGGAGCTACCCACGGGACAATCGGCCCCGGACCCTCGAAATGCTGGCGCGCCACCAGGAGCAATTCCGCTTGCGTTCCGCAGAGGAGGTTCGTTCGTTGGTCGACGCAATCCCGGGCTCCGCTGCCGCTTCATTTGACGGCCGAGGCTTGATTCTCCCCTCTTAACTGGATGCCGATGCGCTCTGCTCATCAGCGGCGGAGGCGTGAAGCGCATCTAGCTCGACCCTCACGCCGCCACGGGCGCCCGTTGGGCGGTCTGGAAGGTCAGGCCCTCCGCTGAGCCGTCGACCAGGACCGTGTCTCCCTCCGTGAACTCACCGGCCAGAATATGCTGTGCGAGCGCATCGACCAACTCCCGCTGGATCGTTCTCCGTAGCGGCCGCGCCCCGTACGCAGCGTCGAAACCGACCGCGGCCAGATGCTCCTTCGCGGCATCGGTGACCTCGAAGGTGATCTTGCGCTCGGTGAGCCGCTTCGCCACCTGGCCCAGCTGGATATCCACGATCGCCCGAATGTGCTCCCGCCCGAGTGGATGGAACACTACCACCTCGTCGATGCGGTTCAGGAACTCCGGGCGGAAATGCTGACGCAACGCCTCGAGCGCTTGATCCCGCATGTGGGGAAATTCGCCCGCGCTAGACTCAGCCAGCCATTGGCTGCCCACGTTGCTGGTCATAATCAGCACCGTGTTCTTAAAGTCCACCGTGCGGCCCTGCGCGTCCGTCAAACGGCCGTCATCCATTACTTGCAGGAGGATGTTGAGCACGTCCTGGTGGGCCTTCTCGACCTCGTCGAACAGCACCACGCTGTACGGATGCCGACGCACGCTCTCAGTCAGCTGCCCGGCCTCGTCGTAACCGATGTAACCGGGAGGCGCGCCCACCAACCGGGAGACCGTGTGCCGCTCCTGGTACTCCGACATATCGATGCGGATCATCGCTGACTCGTCATCGAACAGCAGGTCGGCCAGAGTCCGCGCCAGCTCCGTCTTACCGACGCCGGTGGGCCCTAAGAACAGGAATGTGCCCAGTGGACGGTTCGGGTCCTGCAAGCCTGCCCGAGCGCGCCGGAGCGCGTTAGAAACGGCGATAACGGCTTCGTCTTGACCCACGACCCGGTCGTGAAGCCGTTCTTCCATGGCAAGGAGCTTTTGGATTTCGCCTTCCATCAGCCGCGAGAGGGGAATGTGGGTCCAGCGGCTCACCACCTCCGCGATGTCTTCTTCGGTCACTTCACCGGCGGCCAGGCCTATCTCGCCCTGAGCGGTCGCCATGGCCTGTTCGGCTGCTTCTAGCTCACGTTCGAGGGCGACCAACCGTCCATATTTCAGCTCGGCAGCCCGGCCGTAGTCGGCGGAACGCTCCGCGGTTTCGATCTCGTGCCGAGCGCTCTCGATCTGCTCTTTCACGGAACGGACGGCGGAAACAGCCTCTTTCTCCCGCTGCCAGCGGCCTTGCATCGAGCTCGCTTCTTCTTTGAGGTCGGCCAGCTCGCGTTCCAGCCGTTCCAGGCGGTCGCGAGATGCGCGATCGGTCTCCTTGCGGAGAGCCTCCCGCTCGATCTCCAGCTGCATCACCCGCCGGTTCACTTCGTCGAGCTCGGCAGGTACGGTGTCGAGCTCGATGCGCAGCTTGCTGGCGGCCTCGTCGATCAAGTCGATGGCTTTGTCAGGCAGGAACCGATCGGAGATGTAGCGGTGGGAGAGAACCGCGGCCGCCACCAGCGCGGTGTCCTTGATCTTGACGCCATGATGGACCTCGTAGCGCTCGCGCAGCCCGCGCAGAATCGAGATCGTATCCTCAACCGTCGGCTCGTCCACCACGATGGGCTGGAAGCGTCGTTCGAGTGCAGCGTCCTTCTCGATGTGCTTGCGATATTCGTCGAGTGTGGTCGCGCCAATGCAGCGCAGCTCGCCGCGGGCCAGCATGGGCTTCAGCATGTTCGAGGCGTCCATGGCGCCTTCTGCGGCGCCGGCCCCGACCACGGTGTGCAGCTCATCGATGAAGCAGATGATCTCGCCCTCGGATTTCTCGATTTCCTGCAGTACCGCCTTCAGGCGCTCCTCGAATTCGCCGCGGAACTTGGCGCCGGCCACCATCGATCCGAAATCCAGCGAGATGACGCGGCGGTCTTTGAGGCCCTCCGGCACGTCGCCCCGCTCGATGCGTTGAGCCAAGCCCTCCACGATGGCGGTCTTGCCCACGCCCGGTTCCCCGATCAACACTGGATTGTTCTTGGTGCGGCGCGAGAGAACCTGGATGACGCGACGAATCTCCTGGTCGCGCCCGATGACAGGATCGAGCTTGCCCTGCCGGGCCGACGCGGTGAGATCGCGCCCGTACTTCTCTAGCGACTGGTAGGTCGCCTCCGGATTTTGGGTGGTGACCCGCTGGTTGCCCCTGATCTGCGTGAGGGCCTGCAGCACGCGCTCACGAGTCAGTCCCCGAGCCCGGAGCAGCCGTCCGGCGGCTCCGGTTTCCGCGTCGTCGGTAATGCCGAGGAGCAAGTGCTCCGTGGAAACGTAGTCATCTTTGAGCCGCTCGGCCTCACGCTCGGCCCGGGTGAGGACTTGCCGCAGCCGATCCCCGATATACAGCTGTCCCCCGTAGACTTTGGGAAGTCGATCCAGGTCTTGCTGGATCTCCGCCGCGGTGTCCTCGGGGCTGGCCTGCAGCCGCCGAACCACTTCGGCGGGGACGCTGTCCGAGGTGGTCAGCAAGACGCTCAACAAGTGTTCTGGCTCGACTTGCTGTTGGCTCAAACTCTCAGCGAGCCTCTGAGCGGCTATTAGCGCTTCTTGCGCTCGTTCGGTGTAATGCTGAATATTCATGCTTGCATCCTTGCTCGCGCCGCCCGGGCGCCGTTGTTCTGCTGTCCGATCCGCTCCCGCAGACGGACGACTTCCTGCTCCAGGTCACTGATACGGCTAGTCAGTCGGAGAATGACCTCTACGCCGGCCAGGTTGACTCCGAGATCGTCCACGAGTCTCCTGATGAGCTGGGCCTGTTGGATATCTGCCAGCGAATACAGTCGGATTCGGCCCTTCGTGCGCGACGGGGTAACCAGTCCCTGGCGCTCATAGGCGCGCAGCGTCTGGGCGTGCAGGCCCAACATCCGGGCCGCGACGCTGATGACAAAAAATCCGGTTTCATGTTCACTTTCCATGTTGATACGTCCCTCCAGTCCTGGACTCCCCTCCGCCCCGGGGTGGGTTGGGAGAGGGGGATCCCTCCAGTTCGACCGCCTACTTGGGCGTCCGCAGCTCGTGCAGGCGCTCGAAGAGCTTGCGCTCCTCTTCGGACAGATGGGTGGGAATAACGACCGACACTTCGGCGAACAGATCCCCGTGGCTATCACCGCCCAGCTTGGGCATGCCTTGCCCCCGCAGCCGCAGCTTGCGCCCATTCTGCGTCTCCTCAGGGATGCGCAAGGCTAACCGAGAGCCCTTGAGGGTGGGGACCTGCACCTCGCCTCCCAGGACAGCCGTGGTAAGCGGTACCGGCACCTTGACCGTCACGTCGTCGCCATCCCGCTGGAAGGCCGTATGCGGCTGCACGCTGACCACGAGATAGATGTCTTCAGAGCCGTTGGTCGCCGAATCCGGAGCGACGTGCACGCGTGAGCCTTCCCGAACGCCAGGCGGAATGCGTACTTCCAGACGGCGCGCCGATCCGTCAGCAGATGCGAGCGTCAGGAGGCGGGAGGTTCCTGCGTAAGCTTCTTCCAACGACACCGTAACCGGCTGCTCCAGCGGTGCCCGTTCTGCAGTGGCAGTAGCGCCGCGGCGGAAGAGATTCGAGAAAATCCCGCCCAGATCGGCACCGGGGCCGCCAAAAATATCTTCCAGGTCCGGGACCGCGCCGTAGGTCCGAGTCCGAGTCTGGAACGGCGAGTCCGCGGTGCGCCAGGCTGCACCGAGACGATCGTAGCGCGTCCGAGATTCCGTATCGGACAGCACCTCATATGCCTCCGCGATCTCCTTGAAGCGCGCCTCGGCGGCTTTGTCCCCGGGGTTCAGGTCCGGATGGTGTTGCCGCGCCAGCTTACGGAAGGCCTGGCGAATGTCCTTATCCGCAGCGCCTCGCTTGAGGCCAAGTACTTCGTAGTAATCACGGTTTGGGATAGGTCCACCCCATCGAAATGCATCCTAAGGCATAGTAAACATTGATAGCGGTCCTGTCAACTTATTCGCGTCGGGAGTGGCTGTTAGCGGAACGAGGTCTTGGGACCCAGTGCCGCGAGTCTAGAACCAGGAGCGGACACTAAAAGGTCAGCGAGCGCGGGGGCGACGGGTTCGTCGAGCTGCTGTCGAGGCGCGGGCCGGCGTGAGATAGCGACGACGTCGCTGATCCTCGAGATAGGCTCCAATTTCTATCGGGTAGCGCTTCACCCAGTACCAGATGAAGTGGACGACGCAGACCAGGAGTCCCACCACTGCTAAGAATACCCATAGACGCTTGGAGAAAAAGATCGCCTGCGTGAAGCGTAAACCGACCGCGATGACCCCGTACCCGGCGATCCAGGCTGCGGCACCAGCATAACGGCCCAGGACCGCTTCGTGAAGGCGATTCCCACGGCTCCAACGCCTCGCCCAGATGGTCAACACTGAGCCAGCAATGAGAACCAGGATGAACAGTACCAGCAGCCCTAGGTAAACCGGGCTCGAAAGAGGAGCGCGTTCTTCTAGTAGATGCTGGAGCGAAATATGGTCCCACACATCCAGCAGGGGAGCGAGCACAGAGTCCACCGTACGAACTTCTCCGTTGCAGCATTAGTCGCCGCGAGCATGCACCCGCTGAAATTTACGCGGGGGGACCCCTCGGCGTCCATTCCGGGCGTGGTCGGCAAGGCAGAGGGGCGTTTCCAGAAGCTCAGGGGGGCGGTTTTCTGCCTCTATAATCGGGCAAACGGAGCGTAGCGCAGCGGAGCGTCTCGGGTGGCGATCTTCGAGTGTGAAGTCGAAGCAACGGCCGTGAAACAGGAGGTTGAGCCTTGGCTTTAGAAGAGGATCTCGGCGATCAGCTTCGCGACGCGATGCGGGCCGGTGACACAGTACGCCGAGATACGATTCGTCAGCTCCGCGCGGCGCTCCACAACGAAGTGATTGCAGCCGGCCACGCGCTCGATGGTGCGGCGGAGACAACGGTAGTGCGGCGGCTGGTCAACCAGCACAAGGACTCGATTGCCGAGTTCACCAAAGGTAACCGCCAGGACCTGGTCGCGAAAGAAGAGGCAGAACTCGCGATCCTCGCGGGGCTTCTCCCTGAAGAAATGAACCGCGAAGACATCACCAAAGCCGTTACCGCAGCCATTAGCTCCGTGGGAGCGCAGGGCCGCCAGGACACCGGCAAGGTGATGCGCGAACTGTCGGGGCAGCTCAAGGGCAAAGCGGACATGCGTACTGTGAACGAGATCGTTCAATTGTTGTTGCCATGATTCAGCGCCCGAAGCAGGGAAAAGTGGGATCCGCACCGCGGGTGCGTGTGCTCGGTAGCAGAGGGCCGGATCGCCACACTCAGGCTGCCCTGGTGCGGCGGGCCGCGAAAGAAGCGCTTCATAGCGGTGGCTGGGATGGAGCGGCGACGATCGACGTGCTGCTGCGGGATGAAGATGCAATGCGCTCGATCAATGCGCGCTCGCGTGGCGTCGAGGAGTCTACCGACGTGCTCAGCTTCCCCTTGTTCGACCTGCATCCGGGTGAGGTGGTGCCACGCGATCCATTCATACTGCCGCCGGGCACTCTGCCCCATCTTGGTGATGTGGTCGTTTGCATCAGTCGCGCGGGTGAGCAGGCGCTGGAGTACGGCCACTCCTTCGAGCGAGAGCTAGCCTATCTCACCGTCCATGGGGTGCTACATCTACTCGGGTATGACCACGAAGAACCGGCGGACCGCCGAATGATGCGCGAGTGCGAAGAGCTGAGTCTGGCGGCGCTAGGGCTGCCGCGCCCCGGCTAGCCCTTGCCAGCGCCAGATGGCAACGGCCCACGTCAAACCGGCCCCGAAGCCCAGGAAACCAAGCAAGGAGCCAGGGTGGATCAGACCCTCGGCATGCGCGTCGTAAAGCGCGAGGGGGACGGACGCCCCACAGGTATTCCCGTACCGGTCAACATTGACATAAAAGCGCTCTTCGGGCAGTTGCAGATTACGCGCGAGGGTCTGAAGGATGCGCACGTTCGCTTGATGAGCCAGGATCAGGTCGAGGTCTTGCGTCGTCACGCCAGCGTTGCAAGTTGCCTGCTGGAGCGCAGTGGCGGGAACCGTGGTCGAGAAGCGGTATACCTCGCGGCCGTTCATCTGGATGGAGCGGGCATGGCGGTCGGGCTCGGCTTCGCCCAGCGGGTGGCGTGAGCCGCCAACTGGAACGATGACGCTGTCGGCCCCAGAGCCATCAGCGCCTAGGATGAATGAGAGCAGTCCACCGGGCTCATCACTCGCCTCAATGACGGCGGCACTTGCTCCGTCTCCGAACAAGACGCAAGTCGTTCGATCCGTGAAGTCCAGGAATCGGCTGAGCGTGTCGGCTCCGACCACCAGCACGGTACGATGCACGCCAGCCTGAATCAGCTGCGAAGCCGTGATCAAGCCATAGACGAACCCGGAACAGGCGGCCGACAAATCAAATGCCCCGGCTCGCTTAAGGCCGAGCGCCTGCTGGATAAGGCAGGCATTCGAGGGAAATAGGAGGTGGTCGGGCGTGCAGCTCGCGCAAATCAACAGGTCGACGGCGCTGGGATCAACGCCGGACTGTTCGAGTGCCTCCGACGCTGCCGCGGCGCCGAGGGTCGCGGTTGATTCTCCCTCGCCTGCAAAACGGCGCTGGGCGATTCCGGTGCGACTCTGAATCCACTCATCGGACGTATCGACGAGCTGAGCCAGATCGTCGTTCGTCACGACGCGGGATGGTAGTGCGCGGCCCAGTCCCGTGATACGAGCATGGCGAGCAGGGCCCGCGGCCGGTCTGGGCATCACTGCCTCCGTAGGCTGAATGCCTTCCGAAACCTGTGGTTGAGCTCCACGGCCTATTCCGGCGGTAGCCACCGGGCTCCCTCAGTAGGGTCAAGGCTGACGAGCGGCGTGTGCGCCGCGACAAGGTCGCCTCGGCGAACGTGGACCTCCACGACTTGCCCGCCTACGTCGGCGGTGATCTCGTTGAAGATCTTCATCGTCTCAACCAGGCCCACGACGCTGCCCACATCAACCAGGCTCCCGACCTGGACGTATGAAGGTGCGGTGGGCGAGGGCGAATCGTACCAGATGCCGGTGAGAGGTGCCCGGATCTGGTGCCAGTGGCTGGGCTGTTGGGGGGCGGGCCCAGGCTTGGCCACCGACGCCGCGTGGGGTGCGCTCCGCCGGAGTCCCAGCCGCAGACGGCCCGTCTCCACGTGCAGCTCAGCCGCGTCGCTGGCTTCAAGCAGGTGGATGAGGTGCTGAACCGGGCGCAGCCACTCTGGCTCGGGGTTCGATGCTGAACGGCTGACACGGTGGCTCTGCCCGCGGTTCGGTGGGCGATCGTCACTCACGCGGCGCTCGTGTAGCGACGCAGAATGAGCGTCGCATTGTGCCCGCCAAAGGCCAGCGAATTGCTCAAGGCCGTGTTCACGGGGTGCTGGCGGGCGACGTTGGGTACGTAGTCCAGGTCACACGCCGGATCGGGCTTTTCGTAGTTGATGGTGGGCGGAATGATGTTCTGCTCGATGGCCTTGATGCAGATGATCCCCTCAATGACCCCGGCTGCACCGAGCATGTGGCCGGTCATCGATTTGGTCGAGCTGACCGGTACCTGAGCAGCATGGCTGCCGAACACCGTCTTCAGGGCGGCAGTCTCTAATGCATCGTTGATCGGCGTGGATGTGCCATGGGCATTGACATAATCAACGTCGGATGGGTCACAGCCGGCTTTCTTGAGAGCGATCTTCATCGCTCGCACGCCCCCTTCACCACCCTCGGCCGGCGCGGTGATGTGATACGCGTCGTCCGTGGCTCCGTAACCGGCTACTTCAGCATAGATGCGGGCACCGCGCTGTCGGGCATGGCTTTCAGCTTCAAGGATGACGGCGCCGCCACCCTCCGCCATGATGAACCCATCACGATCGGCGTCGAAGGGCCGAGAAGCCCGCTCCGGTTCGTCGTTGCGCGTGGAAAGTGCCTTCATGGCGGCGAATCCAGCCACCCCGATGGGCAAAATTGGCGCTTCGGAGCCGCCGGCGATCATGGCAATCGCGTCGCCACGCGAGATGATCTCGGCGGCCTCTCCGATGGCGTGAGCGCTGGTTGTACAGGCGGAGACCATCCCGTAGTTGGGGCCGCGCGCCCCGGTCGCGATGGCAATTTGCCCGGATGCCAGGTCGATCAGGAACATCGGGATGAGGAACGGGCTGACCCGGCGCGGGCCCTTGCTCCGCAGCACCTCGATTTGTTCACTGAGGGTAATGATGCCGCCGATGCCGGACCCCATGACGACGCCGATATGCTCGGAGTTGGACTCGTCGATCACCAGCCCGGCGTCCGCAACGGCTTCGCGAGCGGCCACCAACGCGAACTGGCAAAAGCGATCGAGCCGTCGGGCCTCGCGAGGGGAGAGCATCTGCTCGGGATCGAAGCCCTTGACCTCGGCTGCGATCTGAGCATCGAGATCGCTGGCATCGAACGCGGTAATGCGACCGATGCCTGACCGTCCTTCGATCACGCTATCCCATGTCGAGGCGACATCGAGTCCGAGAGGCGTCACTGCCCCCAGGCCGGTGACGACGACCCGTTCTGCCACCGGCGACTAGCGGCCGATCGCCTGCCGCACCAGCTGGCTAGTGGAGTGGGCGTCGAGCTGTTCGATGCGGTAGCAGGGCCCGCCCAACCATTCAGCCAGCCGCGAAGCAAGGCCAATCCGGAAGTGCTCGGCTTCGGTGTCCACCACCATCGTGTTGATGTTCATCTGGCGCAGCTTCTGGGCCATGGTGCGGACGTCCTCGATCGGGTCGTTGCCGTGCAGAGCCACGTTGGCCCGCCCATCCGAAACGACGATGACCATCGGGAGAACTGCCGAATCGCGATCTCGCTCCTTAGTGAGCAGCTCTTCCGCGAGTCGCAAGCCGTCGGCCAGCGGCGTCCGCCCCCCGGTGGGAAGCTGACGCAGCATCCGCTCGGCCCGCTGCACGCTGCTGGTCGGCGAAAGCAGGACTTCAGCATTGGACCCGTGGAACGTCACCAACGCGATGCGGTCACGCTTCTGGTACGCATCTGTCAGCAGTGACAGAATGGCGCCCTTGGTCATGATCATGTGGTTCTCGACACCCATGCTGCCGCTGGTATCGAGCACGAAGACGATCAGGTTCGAGAGTCGACGCTCGCGGACCTTCTCGCGGACGTCCCACGACCGCAAGTGAATCTTGCGCTCATCGGTTGCCGCTTCCCGGCGCTCCTTCTGGTAGGGCGCCGCGGCTCGGACAGTCGCGTCTAAAGCGAGCGAATGGGCCTTTTCCTTGGGGATGTCCCCTCGGACATACCGGCCGGTGGGCTCGGTATTTGTGACGCTCGTGCGTCGGCCCAGTCGCTCACGTTCTTTTGGGCGGTTTACGTCTGCCGCGAACTTCCGGACGCGAAAGGTGCCCCCGGGTGTATCCACCCGGGGGGCTTCTCCTTGGCCTGCTTGATCTTCTTCTGTTGCAGCGGCGGGCTCTGACATGGGGTTCAGCGCGCCCTCGCTGTTTTCGGCTTCAGCTTGAGCCATTTGGGCCTGGATGCGGCGCTCGAGGTCCCCCGGGTCACCGCCCGTGTCGTCAAAGGGCTGGCGTCGCCGTCGGTGCGGGAGGGCCAGCATGGCGGCCACCCGGATGTCGTCGAGATTCACCTCAGTGCGCCCGCGGTAGGCCGCGTGCGTCATGGCAGTCTTGTACATCACGATGTCGGCGCGCAGGCCGTCCACCTGGAAGTCGGCGCAAATGCGCGTGATGAGATCGAGCATCTGGTCCGAGAGGGTGACCGATGGGAGCAGCTCGCGCGCCTTTTCCAGGCGATCGCGCTCCTCCTGCTCGCCCGTGAGCCACTGCTTGGCAAAGCTGCCAGAATCCGACTCGAAGGCGGCCCGCCGCTTTACCACCTCAGCTCGCAGATGAGGCTCGTGGATGCCCTCGACCTCCACGGTGAGAGCGAAGCGGTCGAGGAGCTGCGGCCTGAGCTCACCTTCCTCGGGGTTCATGGTGCCGATGAGAATGAACTCGGCGGGGTGGCTCACCGAGATGCCCTCGCGCTCGACGTAGTTCACACCCATGGCTGCCGCGTCGAGCAGGACGTCTACCAGGTGGTCGCTCAGCAGGTTGACCTCGTCGACGTATAGGATGCCTCGGTTGGCTGCAGCGAGCAGGCCGGCCTCGAAGCGTCGCTTGCCTTCCGTCACCGCGTGCTCGATGTCCAGGGTGCCGACTACTCGATCCTCGGTCGCACTGACGGGCAGCTCCACCAGAGGCACTGAGCGTACCGATCGGGGCAGGTGAGTGCCGCCGTTGGTGGCGCGCTCGTGGCACTCATCACACCAGGTCGCGGGTCGGGTGGGATCGCAGCTGAAGCGGCAGCCCATCACCACCGGCACCTCCGGCAGCAGCGCAGCCAGGGCGCGGACAGCTGTGGACTTGGCGGTTCCCTTCTCGCCTCGGACCAGCACGCCCCCGATTTTCGGGTTGACGGCGTTGAGCAGCAGCCCGAGCTTCATGAGGTCCTGGCCGACTAAGGCCGTGAAAGGAAAAATAGGCCTGGTGGGTGGTGACACGCGTACCTCCAGCTTTAGAGCGAAATCAGCAAGCAGTAGCTTGCTGCCGCTACCGGATGATAACTGACCACGCCTGCCCGGGTAGCGCCGGACAAGAGGGTGTAACTGACACCGGGGCGGCGCACCGTGCGGTCAGCTGCTCAGTTGAACCGAGCGGCCTTCCGCTTTTCCTCGGCCTTTTTTGCCTTGGTGCGATGCTTCCGCCAGGCGACCTTTTTTCGCTTATTCATCCGTTTAGTGTTGTCCTTCCCCAAAAACTGGCTGTCGCCGCTCCATGGGCGAAAGTCGCATCTCTTGAACGGCCGATTCTAGCGGGGGTAAGCAGATGGAACAAGGGACGGAGCAGACTTGCCGACGTAAGCCACGGTTGTCACCTGAATCAGGTTTCGACTTGCTCGTCTACTCCGTTCGGCACACTGCCCACTGCAAGCACAGCTTCGAGTTGGCCTTGTGGGCTGTCCCCAATCGGGTTCCCTTCGGGGTAAGCCAGCAGGTCATCCGGGGTTGAAGCGCCGCGGACGGTGACCTCCACGCTCGACTGGAGGTACTTTCGGACCAGGTCGGCTGACACGGCGTGGCGCTCTCCGCCCGCAATGAAGTAGTAAAGGCGTCCGTCAGGCAGGTCGAGGTAAAGCACTGTCCCCCCGTCAGCCATCGCGCCAGGTTGCGCCGCGGGCAACGCCGGTAAGAAGGGGAGCTGCCCGGTCGGCGGGGGGCTGGGGGGCGGCGTTGGTGCCGCGGCCCGTTGGGAAATGGAGGGCGCCGGCCTCTGCGGGGCGGCGTTCCCTGCGCTGCCGGGCGTCAGATGGACTGGCGGCAGCGCAGCCGTCTGGCCATCGTATGCCAGTGATATTTTGAGGTCAATCCAGAGCGCATCGCCCCAGCGGAAATCCAGGCGCAGCGTACCGTCAGTGCCAGACTCAGACGTCTGATTGCGGAACTCTGGCTTCCGAGCGTTGCCCCGGGGGGTCGCCGCCGACCATTCGTAGCTCCTC
>DASXTD010000574.1:0-5523 GCA_036505655.1 Chloroflexota bacterium | reverse complement strand
GCGCGGAGCTCCCGCGCGATGGCGAGGACACGACTGCCGAGCCCACCGCGAGCTCAGGTCGTCCGCACAAAGAGCCGGCCGGCGCGCTGCATCCGAATGCGCACTTCACAATGATCGATATCCCAGCCCAGGATTACATGGCGTGGGAGACGCAGGGACCGATCTTCGACCGCAGCATCGAACGGCTGGCCACGTCCGACCGTGGAATCACGATGTATCGGGAGGTGCTGAGGCGAGAGATCGAGCGAGTCGAGCAGGGCCACGATCCTATGGGCGTGATTTACGACCCCGATCACGAGGTCATCGATACCAACCTGATCCCCTGGCTACAGCACTACTATGGCTACGAGCGATCTTCCGACCGCAGCCCCGAGCCTGTGGCCGGCCGCCGCGGCTCGAGATAGATAACGACGACGAGTCCGGTCTCGTAGGGGCGGGACCTGTGCCCGCCCGCGTCTAGCGCCGCACGTAGTGCGGCGGGCGCTCACAGGTGGCGCCCCTACGATATGAAAAGGCTCGTCCGGAGGGATGCGATGCTGACCAAAGGGGAGAACGAGCGGCTCACCCAGATCGGTCCAGGCACGCCTGGGGGCGAGCTGCTGCGCCGATACTGGATTCCTTTTGCCACGCTGCAGGATGTCAGCGAGGAGAACCCCACCAGTTTCGTGCGGCTGCTGGGTGAGGACCTGGTCCTGTTTCGTGATAAGAGCGGGCAGGTCGGCTTAATCGGAGATCACTGTCCGCATCGCGGCGCATCGCTGCTCTATGGAAGGGTCGAAGAGCGGGGTATCGCCTGCACCTACCACGGCTGGCTCTATGACACGAGCGGCAACTGCCTGGAGACGCCGGCCGAGCCGGCGGACAGCAAGCTCTATCTCACCGTGAAGCATCGCGCGTACGCCGTCCAGCAGCTGTTCGGGCTGTATTGGACCTATATGGGGCCGCTCCCGGTGCCGCCATTACGCAAGCTGGACATCATGGAATACCCGATAAATCGAGTGCGGATCGAGAACGAGTTCTCCGCCAACTGGGTGCAGGTGATGGAGAACAACCTGGATGGCTCGCACATCTTTGTCCTCCACCAGGACACCTACTCGGTGGGCCGCGATGCGAACGGCGAGCGCCCCCAAGCTACCAGCACTACGCGGGGTCTGATCAACGATCTGGTGTCGCTCGACTACGAAGAAGTGCCGGCGGGCATCCGCCGGACGATGGGGCTTGGCGACGGCTACGTGGAGGAAGACCTGCTGATCTTTCCCAACATGCTGCGCCGCATGAACATGCTCTCGCTGAAGGTTCCCGTCGATGATTTCCACACCAAGAAGTTCGTGGTCACAGTGGACATGGGCTTGCCCGGCCAATTAGGCTCCGAGGGCGGCGCCGGAGAGAAAAAGTCAGACGCCGATATCTATTTCCGGGTGCCGACCAATGCGAAGACGCCCATCGACGCGCCCTATCCGCAGGCCAGCTATTCGATGCGCCAGCTCCCCCACCAGGACATGATGGCGATCGAGAGTCAGGGGCCGCGTTCGCCCCGTGAAGCCTGGCGGCTGGGCATGCGCGACGACGGCATTGCGTTCTTCGATGAGATGATCTTGCGCGAGATCGACAAGGTGGAGCGCGGCCTCGCCCCCATTGCCGTGAGCGAAGCGTTCATCGACACCAACCTGGAAGCTGTCCACGCAGTCGGGCTGCGATGAAGCTCGGGCCTTTCGCGCTCGGATGCATCCTTCTGGTCGCGGGTTGCGCGGCGCCTCAGGCGCCGGCATCGGGGAGCTCAGCGGTGCCCTCGGCTCCGGCGCAGCCAACCACGCTGGTGATGGTCATCAACCAGGAGGTCAAGAACCTCTCCGCCAAGGCCTATGGTGGCGTGAATCCGGCTCGCACGACACGCGTCTTCAACGCGGGGCTGGCCATTGCGGATACCCGAGGTGAGTTTCATCCGTACCTGGCGGAGTCGATTCCGCAGCTGAACACGGATACCTGGAGGGTCACCCTCGATGGACGCATGGAGACGACCTGGAAGCTGCGGCCGGGGCTGACCTGGCAGGATGGGACGCCGCTCACCGCGGATGACTTTGCGTTCGCATATCAAGTCTACGCGGCGCCGGGCCTGACGGGCGTGTTCGTGCCGGTTCCTCAGAACTTGATCGAGCGTGTGACCGCGGCGGATCCTCAGACGGTTCGGATCTCCTGGCGCTCGTCATTCCTCCATCAGGGCGATGGACTGGAGCCGCTCCCACGTAGCATCCTGGGTGACTCGTTCGCGGCGTTCGAGCAAGACCCGGTGGGCCAGCGGGACCCATTCATGGCGCAGCGCTATTGGACCACCGAGTACGTTGGGGTCGGTCCGTTTCGGCTGACCCACTGGGAGCCCGGCGCCCAGCTCGAGGGTGAGGCGTTCGCTGGCCATGCGCTAGGCCGACCGAAGATCGACAAGATCGTGCTGCGCATCATCACGGATGGCAATACGGTGCTGGCTGCCATGCTGGCCGGCCAGGTGCAGATGGTGGTGACCGACGTGATCGGCATCGAAGAGGCCAATACGCTGCGCGGCGAGGGCGGCTTCAACGACACCGACAAGAGGGGCACTGTGATCCCGACCTCGACGGCCATCATCACTCTCGACATCCAGCATCGTACTGAATACGCGCAGACGCCGGCCATATTCGACCTGCGGGTCCGGAAAGCGATCGCACACAGCCTGGATAAGGGCGCCATCATCGACGGCTTGTACACGGGCCTAGGGTCGGCCGCGGATACATTTGTGCGGCGGGAGGCGCCATTCTTCTCGGACGTCGATCGCGCCATCACCAAGTATCCCTACGATCCGCGCAAGACCGAGCAGTTCATGAGCGAGGCCGGTTTCACGAAGGACCGCGAGGGATTCTTCGCGGACGCGGCCGGGCAGCGGTTCCAGCCGTCGGTCATTTACTCGCTGGGCCCGCAGCGCGAGCAGCTGCTGCCGATCATGGTGAGCTCGTGGCAGAAGGGGGGGATCGACGTGCAGGGCGCGCTGGTCCCTAATGCGGTGCGCAACGATCCCGAGATCAACGCCACTTTCCCCGGCGGAGTCGTGCACGGGAACGGGATGACCAGTGAGGTGGGGGGCGCCCAGAGCCTGGTGACGGACCAGATTGGGACCACGGCCAACCACTGGAGCGGCAACAATCGCGGTGGATGGACGAATCCCGACTACGACTCAGCGTGGGATCGCTACAACAAGACGGTGGTGCGCGCGGACCAGATCCAGGCGCTGCTCCAGATGATGAAGATTCAGAGCGACCAACTCCCCAGCTATCCGCTCTACTACCTGCTCAGCGTCGTGCCCCATGTTTCCGCCCTGAAAGGCCCCGGGGGCGACGCCAGCCACTGGAATATCTACGAGTGGGAGCTAGCTGGGAATTAAAAGTGAAGAATCAAGATTGAAGAGGGGGAGCGACGGATGCTCAGTAAAGAAGAGAACCAGCTGGTCACGCAGGTGGAGCCGGGGACGCCGGGCGGGCAATTGCTGCGGAGCTACTGGCAGCCGGCGGCCCTGAGTGAGGAGATTCCGCCGGGCGGCCCGCCGATTCCGCTAAGGCTATTCGGCGAGGATCTGGTTCTCTTTCGGGATGAGCAGGGCCGAATCGGCCTGCTCGATTTGCATTGCTCGCACCGATGCACGGATTTGAGCTACGGACGCATCGAGGACGGCGGGCTGCGCTGCGTCTATCACGGCTGGCTGTACGACGTGAATGGCAAATGCCTGGAGACGCCGGCCGAGCCACCCGGAAGCCGGCTCCATGAGTACGTGCGGCATCAAGCCTATCCGTGCCAGGAGAAGGGCGGGATCGTCTTCGCGTACATGGGCGCCGGCGACCCGCCGCTGCTTCCCAACTACGAAGTCCTGTCAGTCCCGCCCGACCGCCGCTTCGTCACCAAGCACTACCTCGCCTGTAACTATCTGCAGGCCCAGGAGGGCAGCAACGACGGCACCCACGTGCGGTTCCTGCATCGCTTCCTGCGCACTGAGGCCGGGAGCAGGCAGCTGGCGGAGCATCCCAAGGCGTTGGCACCGGGCGAAGACATGGGCTTCCGAGATGCGCCCGCGGCGGGCAGCAAAGCGTTGGGGCCGGTCAGGGTGGAGGAGAATGACTTCAGCGTCTGGACCTACACCGGCATGGGTACCGGGGGCCCGGAGTACACGTTCCCCAGCCTAACGTTAACCGGGGGCGGTCCGCAGGCAGGTGGCGATGGCTATCAAATCTACTGGACGGTGCCCATTGACGATACCCATACTTGGTTCTTCGTCCTGGCCTTCAAGCGCTCCGGACCGATCCCGGAAGAGCACCGCCATGCCCGAAGCTGGGCGCTGATGACTCCTGACTACCATTTCATCCGCAACCAGTCCAACCGTTACCTGCAGGACCGAGAAGAGCAGAAGACCGCCACCTTCACTGGTATGGGCCCCACCTTCATAGTCCAGGACTCGATGGCGAACGAAACCCAGGGCCCGATTCAAAACCGCGCGCGGGAGACGCTTGGCACCGCGGACATGTCGATTGCTGCCTGGCGTCAGATGCTACTGCGGGCCATAAGGACCGTTCAGGAAGGCGGGGAGCCGCCGGGCCGGATCCTGGACCCACGTGTCAACGAGGTGGACCCGATCTTCCTCAAGCGCAATGCGCCGCCCAATGATGACGAGCTTGAGTCTATCCTTGCCGAAACGGGCGGCCGCTGGGTCAAGAGTTTCGGCCAAGCTGTCGCTGTGAAAACGTCCTAGGGCAATCTATGGTGGCAAGGGTGCCATCCCACAGAATCCGTAGAGTCGGGCATGATTGCGCGGCGAGAAAAACGCGGAGGAGCTCATGATCCAGGTTCGCCAGGTGTTCCAGTGTAAGTATGGGCGGGGCGATGAGCTGGTCGCCCTGTTTAAGGAAGCTGACGAGAAGGGGCGCCAGCGCTTTCCGTCCCTCAAACAGCGCGTGATGACCGACGTCGCCGGAGAATTTTTTACTGTGGTCACTGAAATGGAGGTCGAGAGCCTCGCTGCCTGGGAGGCTCTTCTACCGCAGATGTTCTCGGATCCTGAATTCGGGCATTGGTTCGCCCGTATGCAAGAAGTAGTCGAATCAGGCAGGCGGGAGTTCTGGACAATCGCCAGCTGACAAACGTGGTAGAGACACGATGATCCGCTAGGCTACGAGAGCGCCTGGTCCGAGCTCATGGGCGGCCACCTCCCGAGCCTTCGGGTCGGCCACCGCCGCGCTGCCATCCGCCTCCAGAACCTTCGGGCCGGCCGCCAGCGCCTTCAGGTCGGCCTCCGCCGCCAGGGCGACCGCCGCCAGCTCCTTCGGGCCGCCCGCCCGGGCGGCCACCTCCAGATCCTTCTGGTCGGCTTCCGCCCGCACCTTCCGGCCTCCCGCCGCCGGCGGCCCAGTCCCCTCGGCCGCCGCCGAGGGGACCCGCTCCATAGCTCAGGTCGAGGCCGGGGGGCGGGGTGTCGGGCAGCACCCAGTGAATGAACTTACGATACGCCTC
>DASXTD010000573.1:0-1834 GCA_036505655.1 Chloroflexota bacterium | reverse complement strand
TAGCGTGAATGGTCCCTCAATTAAGCACCACCGCGGTGTCCCGCCGGGCGACCCCTGCGGAGTTGGTGATGCCGGTCTCCGGAGGAGGGGAACAGTTCAGCAAGGCCCCCTGCTGCGACATCATGACCTGCATCTTCCAGTCGGTGTTCGGGTTGCCGCCGATCAGAAGAGCATAGGCTATCTTGGTCCCTGCCGGGTACGGCCCATACTCCCTTTCAGGAGTCTCGATATTCCCCTCATCCAGCGGGCGCCATTCGGTATCACCCGCCTTAGCGAACCACAGCTTATGGGCAAAGGTATGAGGCGATTGGGAAATGACGTGGATCTGGATTTTGCTTCCCGGGGTGTAGGCTGCGCCGGGCATGATGTTTCCTCCGCCGAAGGTCGGCCGTTTCTCCGACGAACACTGAGGCCCGCTAAAGTCCCACAGCCGGATGATCCGGCAGCTCGTTTTCCAGCTGGCGCTAGTCGGTGACTCCGGTGTTGCCGCCGCCCCCTGGCGTGGATGGGGTCCTCTTGCCGTCCGCATCGCCCGCCTGCCGGCTCCGAGAACCGGGCCATTGGCGATCCTCCGACTCCTCTTCCGGACTCTTCTCGTGCGGCTTCACGGTCGAGCGGATCACGATGAACTTGTTCAGCACGTCGAACCAGAAGGGGCTTCCGAGCGAGACGGCAAATCCGGTCATGAGCCAGCCGAGAATAGCGGTAAGCCATAGAGCCAGTCCGTGCTGGGGCGATGGCTCGCCCGGGCGCACCCCCGAAACGCCATAGCGCCACCCGATGGGTAACTCCAGCTTCTCGACTCGGCCGAGCAATCCCGGAAGGCCCTCCGTCTGTATGGCCGAGTCACGAGCCACCCCGCCGGCGCTAGCGACAAGCGCCGAGCGCGCACCCTCGTCTCGATACAGGTAGCGCGCAAGGGTGAACGTATTGACGTTGGCCCATGCCGCGATCACGACGCCCAGCAAAAAGACGTACCATTGGGTGCGGCGCTTGTACCGTCCGGCGACTCGGTCCATCGCGCTATCGTACCAGGCCTCTACATTCCTTTGGGCCTGGGCGAGCTGGCCTTCCGCCATATCGATGGCAGAGAGCAAGGCCCGCTGCACCTGCGGCTGATCGAGCTTGGCTATGGAACTCCGAACAGTCTCGAGTGAAATCTTGGGGGCGTCCGCGGCAGCGTTCGCTTTGTCGCCGGCATCTTGGCCCCGTACCGCGAGGTCCATTAAGGCGACTGCAAAGTTGCCGGCGGGGATATACGTGGGAAGATTGGTGGTCTGGTACCACTTTCTGGTGCTGACCTTCTTCGCGTCGTACTCTCCCCGAAAGAGCCCGTACACCAATGGGTGAGTGTACAACCGCTGCACCAGACCCTCGCCCTTCTTATCCTTCAAAAGATCTCGGATGCCTGCTTCCAGTAACACCGCCCGGGTCTTGAACCACGCCTCCACGATCTCACGAATCGCAGTACAGACCAGGCTAATCAGCAAATAGACAAAGATCAGCCCGATCGCGACATCCAGGATCTCGGAACCGAACATAGAACGGCTCCTGACGATTTGGGGGTTGAAGCTCGACCTTATTGCCTGGATCAACCGACCGCAAGAGATGTCGAGGCTGACGCCAACGCGTGCCGCCGCCGTCTCTTTGGCCTGATGTCGCTTGTGCGTCTCACTTGGTCTGATGTGCGACGGCTCCACGTTGAGAGCCTGTCGCGTTATCGAGGTGCGCCATCGTTCTTGCCCGGAGCTTACGTCCCGCAGTGCCCGGCCCCATCTTGTCTGGAGACTTCCCTCAGTTCCTCGTCGTGACTCGGAGCTGGCATGCACGAGCA
>DASXTD010000572.1:0-10229 GCA_036505655.1 Chloroflexota bacterium | reverse complement strand
CTATGTGGTCACCGCTCGCGAGATCGAAGCCAAGCTGCGCCAGCACAATCTCGAGGTCCGCAAGCTAACCGAGGATGTGAGCCTCGAGGCCGAGGCCTACGTGGTGCTGGCCAGCGAAAAGACGCACAGCCCGGACATCTGTACCGGCATCGAGCGCTTCGAGACGGTGCTGACCGTGCGCAAAGAGCGGCGCCGGGTTGTATTTCGGGCGGGCGATCTGGTGGTCCCCACGGCGCAGCGACTCGGCAACCTCGCCGTCTATCTGCTCGAGCCTGAAAGCGACGATGGTCTTGCCCGCTGGGAGTACTTCGATTCCTCCACCAAGGTCGGCCAACCCTTCCCCTTGTACCGGCTCCGCGCCCCCACTCGCCTGCCCTTCGGGAAAATCTCAAGCCAATGACAACGCGGGGGGGTGGGGGAAACCCCCACGATATTTCTATTCCCCCCCGCCCCTTCGAGGGGCAGGGGGAGGGGTGCTTCCCTTGAGAGTCATCGGCACCGCGGGCCATGTCGACCACGGAAAATCCACGCTGATCCAGGCGCTGACGGGCATCGACCCCGACCGACTCCGCGAGGAGAAGGAGCGGGGGATGACGATCGATCTTGGCTTTGCCTGGCTTCGGCTGCCCAGCGGCCTAGAGGCCAGCATCGTGGACGTGCCCGGCCACGAGCGCTTCATCAAGAACATGCTGGCCGGAGTGGGTGGGATCGACACCGCACTCTTGGTGGTGGCGGCAGACGAGGGAGTGATGCCTCAGACCCGCGAGCACCTGGCCATTCTGGATTTGCTCGGCATCGACTCCGGGGTCATCGCTATCACCAAACGCGACCTGGTGGACCAGGACTGGCTCGATCTGGTGATGGCGGAGGTCGAGGAGGTCATCGCGCCCACCAGCTTGGGCGGCGCGCGGCTCATCCCAGTTGCCGCTCCGACTGGCGAGGGGCTGGATGACTTGCGTGACGAGCTCGATCGGTTACTCACGTCGGAGCGGCAACGGCGCCAGACTGGGTCCCCGCGCCTCCCGATCGACCGCGTGTTCACGATGTCCGGTTTCGGCACCGTGGTGACGGGCACGCTCGTGGACGGCGAGCTGCACCTCGGGCAGGACGTTGAGATCGTTCCTACGGGCCGCAAGGCTCGCATCCGAGGTCTCCAGAGCCATCGGAAGCAGGTCGAACGCGCGCCGGCCGGCACGCGGGCGGCGGTGAACCTGTCCGGGGTGCCCGTCGAGGAGATCGAGCGGGGAAATGTCCTCACTTCGCCAGGCTGGCTACGGGCGACTCACGTCGTGGACGTGCGCGTGCGGGTGGTTGCCGATGGCGAATGGGCTCTCAAGCACAACGCCCAGGTGAGCTTCCATACTGGCGCGCTAGACGCGCTCGGCCGCCTCGCCCTTTTGGATAGCGATGAGCTCAAACCCGGTGAATCTGGCTGGGCCCAGATTCGGCTCGACCGCCCGGTTCCGGTTGTGAAGGGGGACCTCTTCATCCTGCGACTGCCAGCCCCTAACTTGACCATTGGTGGCGGTATGGTGTTCGACGAACATCCCAAACGCCATCGCAGGTTTCAGGAGCGGGTTCTCGATCAGCTTGCCGTCTTGGAAAAGGGAACGCCCGCCGAACGAGTGCTCCAAGCGCTCCAGACCCGCGAGCCCACCGAGTTAACTGAGCTGGCTGGGCGACTGTCCAATACCTGGCAGGAAGCTAGAGAGATGCTTGAGCCGTTGCTGGCTTCCGGTTCGATCCGAGTCATCACGGCGGGGTCCGCCCTATCGCCGAACAGTCTCGTTGTTTCGGCCCCGGGATGGGAGCGCCTACTGGCCCGGGTCGAAGACGAGCTGCAAGCCTATCACCTGGCGCATGCACTCCGGCGAGGCATGCCCAAAGAAGAATTGCGCACCCGCCTCAGTCTGGAGCCACGCGCATTCGCGCCCGTCGAGCGTGCGATCCTCGCCACCAGCTCCATTTCTGAGGATGGCCCTTTCTTGCGGCTCAGTACACACCAAATCACATTGACCACCAATCAGGAGCAGCGAGTCGAGGCGCTGAACGCGGCGTTGACGGGCGCCGGTGCATCGCCGCCTAGCCGCGGGGACCTCAGGACCCAGTTCGACCTGTCCGACGAGTTGTTGCAGGTGCTGATCGACCGGGGCCAGATCGTCGAGGTTGGCGATGACCTCGTTTACACGCGCCAGACTTATGAACAAATGGTGGAGCGAATCAAGCAGCTGATCGTGGAGCAGGGCAAAATCACCGTGGCCCAGGCCCGCGACGCCTTTGGAACCAGCCGAAAGTACGCCCTGGCGCTCCTCGAAAACCTCGACGAGAAGCGCGTCACTCGCCGCGTCGGTGACGAACGTGTGCTAGTTGAATCGCGTCTCACTCGATAAAGGTTAACGGGTCGTTCGCCTTTGTGACTCAAATGCAATGGGAATGCCCTAGACCGACCTGTCAGCTTATGTTTAGATGTCACAAGCTGCTTTGAAGCTTGTTTGACTGCTCGAGGCCTGGGCGGGACTTGGGGAGGCTAGCGGTGCAACTAGCGGCAGCCCCCATTTGGCCCGCTGACTGCGGGAGAAGAGGTGTCGCATGCCCAGGCTCGCCGGTCCGACCAAACTGGCTCTCGCAGGAGGACTGGTGTCGGCACTTGTAGCCGCCACCGCTCTGCTCATAGCCTCGACTGTCGCAAGCGCTCCCCTGTTTCATGTCGTCGGTAATGGCGCTTACGGAACGGCCTGGTGGAGTAACACAGACTCTCAGGGCTTTATCCATGTGGGTCGAGGCGGGACAGTCAAGAACCCCCAGACGTTTCTCTACTACTTCATTTGCTGCAACACAGTCGAGGGAGGATTCGGCGAAATCCCCAATGCCGACCTGGTAGGAGAGGGCAAGCATATCCAACTCAACACCAACACGAGCCCGGTGGGGAACGCTTCCTTCTACCGTTCCTCCGGCATCGGAGGTGGCAACTCGGTAAGCTGGGATGCAGACGGCGCCATGACTATCGACTGGTCAGGCGAACTCACGGAGAGCTTGAGCTCGCCCAACATCATTTACCACAGCAGCGGTGCGAACTCGTACAGTTCCGCATCAGCGTCCGGCAGCGTGCTCGGGGTTTCGCTCGGCGATTCCGCCACGGGTTCGATTGGACGCAGCACCAGCAATACGGTCGAGATCCAAACGGGGTCAGTAGCGCCTCAAAGACCAGCCACGTTCTAGCGGAACGCCGGCATGACCTCTTTGGCGAACAGGCGCATGGACCGCTTGATCTCCTCGTGGTCCAGGCCACCGAAATTGAAGGTGGTGCTAAACACGTCGAAGTAGAAGTTCTCCTGCGCCTTCTGGATGAGCTTGATGACCTGGTCGGGATTGCCATAGCAGTTGCGGCCAGTTGCTAGCATGCCTTCCCAATCCCAGGTTCGCGGCGCCGAGCGTTCAAGAGCAATGTCTGAAATCGTGTCATAGCGTTGGATGGCCGCCTCCGCCAACTCCCGCGCTTTCTCGCCGTTCTCGTCCACCCAGACGCGGAGGTGGAGCTTGCAGCAATGATCGGCCGGGTCTCGCCCAGAATCGCGCAACGCTTGCTTCCACGCTTCCACGCCCGGCTTGTATCGCTCCGGTGGGAACGGATGGGCCACGGTCATTATGTTGAATCCGTGGCGGCCGGCCCAGCCCAACCCTTCCTCGGATGCACCGGCGACCCAGATGGGCGGACGCGGTCGCTGTACGGGGGGCGGATACAGAGCCACGTCATCATAGTTCCAGAACGTGCCGTGATGGCTGAACCGTTCGTTGCTCCAAGCGTTGGCGATGAGCTCGGCCGCCTCCTCGTATCGCTCTCGCCGATCATCCCATCCGGTACCGTAGATCCGCGCATCTCCGGGCGTGTTACCAAGACCGATGCCGAACTCGAGCCGGCCGTTGGACATCACGTCAACCATGGCGTAGTCCTCGGCCACCTGAATCGGATGGTGCAACGGCAGCACCGAAACCGCCGAACCGAGATGAATCGTCGAGGTTCGAGCCGCGGCGGCCGACATCATCACCGCGGGGTTGGGGACCGGGCCCCCGTACACCTGGAAGTGGTGCTCGGTGAACCAGAAGCATTCCCAGCCGAGCTCCTCAGCCAGCTGAATCTGGTCGAGTATCTGCTGATAAAAGCGGTCGAACGGCGGATCTCGGTCGGGAAAATAGGTGGCCAGCAAGTGCATGTGGAAGTGCACGCAACAACTCCCTGGAATAGAGTCTAGTGTGGTGAACCCGAAGTAGGCTGAAGAAGTCCGGTCACCCTCACCCCAACCCTCTCGATCTAGTCGGGGGGCCATTCGCCCCCCGAGCCCCCTGGGAGGGAGAGAGGGCAAGCCGTCCTCGCCTCGCTCGCGAGGCGCAGCATTATAGAGCCGCGCTATACTCGGGACGTGTTGAGGTCCAGCTAGTGGGGCTCCGTCCCATCATCACCTGGGAAAACCCGCGTCTCCGGATGAAATCGATCCGGGTCAAGCGGATCGATCCATCGATTCAGTCGCTAGTTGACGACATGATCGAAACGATGCGGTCTGCCAGCGGCATCGGGCTGGCCGCCCCTCAAGTTGGCGTGCTGCTGCGGGTGATCGTCGCCGAGTACCTGGATGAAGAGACGGAAGAGCTGCACCAGACGATCCTCATCAACCCGGAGATCCACGATAAGCAAGGCGAGTGGATCGCTGAAGAGGGCTGCCTTTCGATTCCCGGCTACGTAGGGGATGTGCCTCGCGCCGAGCGCGTTACGGTGCGGGGAAAAGATCGAAATGGCAAGCTGGTTCGCCTCAAAACAGATGGCCAACTAGCGCACATCCTCCAGCACGAGATCGATCACCTGGACGGCGTCCTCTACGTGGATTATCTGAAGAGCCTGGATGAGATGCGCAAGGTCGAGCCTGGCAAACGCCGCCGCCGGAAATCCGCCGACGGCGAAGAGCAAGAATCAGAAGAGCATGAGGGCGCGGCGCTCGCTACTGGAGGACCGGACTCAATCACCACCTCCACAGCGCCAGCATGCGAGTCGGGCCCGCTCATCTGTAGCCTATGCATCCCCTGATCGGGATTCCTTGTAGTACCGCAGCCTCGGCCGACAACCCCCCTGGCTATCATGTCAACCAAGCCTACGCACGCGCGGTCGAACAGACGGGTGGCGTTCCGATCTTGATCCCGCTGCTCAGCCCAGATTCTCCGGCGCTCCGAGCGCTCTACGACGCGCTGGACGGCATTCTTCTGCCGGGAGGTGCTGACCTCCAACCCCAGAGTTACGGCGCGACTCCCCATCCCAAACTCGGCTCGGTCGATCCCAACCGTGACGCGACTGAGTTAGCCCTCGCTCGCTGGGCGTTGGCGGAAAGCAAGCCCATTCTGGGCATCTGTCGCGGCCAGCAATGCTTGAACGTCGCTGCAGGCGGATCGCTATTTCAGGACATTGCCAGCGAGATTCCGGGCGCCCTTATCCACCGCCACGAACCACGCGGCGCACTTGCCCATCACATCCGGGTGGATCCGGCCTCGGCGCTGGCCGAAGCACTAGGGTCCAGCAGTTTTGACGCCAATAGTCTGCACCATCAGGCGGTTAAGGACGTAGCACCAGGCTTTATCCCCGTTGCCTGGGCACCTGACGGCGTCATAGAGGGCATGGAGCGGCGGGACCACCCTTTCGCGCTCGCCGTCCAGTTCCATCCCGAGGAGCTGGTTCCAGGCCACGAGCCCAGCGAATGTCTCTTGCGCTCCTTCGCCGACGCAGCCGCCCACAAATACGGCCGTTGACGGGCAGCGAGAGGGCCTGCCCTCACCCGTCCTCGCGCCCACGCGCTCGGCCGGCCTCTCCCAGGGGGAGAGGCACGAGGCGCTCCCCCCTCTCCCTCTCGGATCTAACTAACCTTTACCTTCCGCCCTGGCCTTGAGGGCGCGGTTCATCGCATCGAACTTGGGCCGGCCGAGCTCGGTAACCAGCCCGTGAAGGAGCGGCGCGAACAGGCCCGAGAAGCGTTCCTCTTGCAGGAAACGAACCTGGCCGGGCGCCAAGGGCTCGATGGCAAACCGATGCTCGCCGTTGAATAGGCCCCTCGGCAAGAGCGGGGAAAGCCAGCGCAGCTCACTCGGAGGTGCCACCACCAGTACCGTGGGCCGAAAGTTCCCTGGGATACCGCCCGGCTGGACCAACCTCATCTCCAATCGAGCCCCAGGCTCTACTGGGCCCACCAAGCGCGTGACAAATGGATTCCATGCAGAGTAGGCTGCGAAATCGGTCAGGACTTCCCACACACGCTCCGCCGCCGCGGTGATTTCGATCTCGGTATGTAGCGTCGTCGCGCTCCTTCGTCCTCACGGTTTCCAAACCGCAGGGCGCTTACGCGTTTTATCACGGCCAGCCTCGAACGACCGCCTGGTCCAGTTCAGCGCGCACGGCGGGATCGGTTTCGTGTTCTTGGACGCCTTTCATCGCCGCTAGGACGTCAGCTGGTAATGGCCCGAGTTGTTGCAACGCCCAGGCAGCGTGCTCCCGGACCACTGGCTCGGGGTCCTGCAGGGCGCCCAGCAAAGCGGGGATGGCGGCTGGATCACCCAGGTTGCCAGCCGCAACCGCTGCGTTGCGGAGCAAGCCCGCGCGCTTGGGCCGGGTCAGCGGCGTACCCCGAAAACGGGCCCGAAATCCGTCCACATCAAGGCTGAGTACCTCGGCTAGATCGAGAGCTTCGCCGGCGCCTCCTTCTGGAGCGAACTCGGGATGCACCCCGCGGGGACGCGCCCGATTCCAGGGGCAAACCTCCTGGCAGATGTCGCACCCGAACACCCAGTTGCCGATCTTGGGCCGCAGCTCCCGCGGGATCGACCCGCGATGCTCGATGGTGAGGTAGGCAATGCAGCGGTTCGCATCCAACCTCTCGGGGCCGAGCAGGGCATCCGTTGGACAGGCGTCGATGCACGCCGTGCAGGAGCCACAATCTTTGCTCAACATCGGATCAGGCTGCAGGGCAACGGTGGTTAAGATCGCGCTTAGAAACACATACGACCCATGAGGACCAGTCAGTACGCATGTGTTCTTGCCGTTGAAGCCGAGTCCGGCATGGACGGCGGCAGCGCGGTCCACGAGCGGCCCGGTGTCCACGAAGACCCGATTGCGCGTCTCGGGCCCCGCCAGCTCTGTCAGACGCCTGCCTAGCGCAACGAGTTTGGGACGAATGATGTCGTGGTAATCGTGACCCCAGGCATAGCGCGCTACGCGTCCGCGTAGGGGACGCCCCCCCTCTCCCCTACCCTGCGTTTTAGTCGGGGGGCCTGAGCCCCCCGAACCCCCTGGCGCGGGGGGGGAGGGAGTTTCCTGCTGCACATCTGGATATGCGTATGCCATCCCCAACCCGACGATGGACTGAGCTCCGGGCAGCAACGCCTCAGGGTCGCAGGCCAGCTTCACCCGCTCCGGGGTGATCCAGCTCATCCCTGAGAAATAGCCCCGCCTAACGTCCTCCAGAATCAACTCCTGTTCGCGCGCGAACGGGTCCGCGGGCGCACAACCGACCAGGTCAAACCCCAACTCCCGGGCAGAGGCCTTGATCTGCTGCGTTAGCTCGACAGTCGTCTCAGGCTTGGCCATTTAAACGGCCCCCTCTTGCGGACGACTCCACATTGGCGCCCGAGGCCGCTCCGCTCATCGTCAAAACTCGATGCCCGGCTGGGCCTTGATTCCGCTTTTGTAGGGGTGCTTGCGCTCTTGCATCTCAGTAACCAGGTCAGCGAACTCGATCAATTCCGGAGGGGCGTCTCGGCCAGTGATAACGACGTGCTGACCGGCCGGTCGGTCACGGAGCGCGGCAATTAGCTCCTGCACGTCCAGCCATCCAAACTTCATCAGGTACGTGAGCTCGTCCAGGATCACGACGGAGTACTCCGGGTCAGTGAGCGCGGCCCGACATTGCTCCCATCCTTCGCGAGCGAGGGCTCGGTCCTTTTCGATGTCGTGACTCATCCAGGTGAAACCGTCGCCCAAGGGGATCATCTCTACACCCAGCTTCTTGGCGGCTCGATTCTCCCCCCAGTTGGCCGTGCGGCTCTTGATGAACTGGAACATGACGGCCCGCAGGTCTCGCCCCCAGGCCCGCAACAACAGTCCTAAGGCGGCCGTGGTCTTGCCTTTGCCTTTCCCGGTGTTAACGATCACCAGGCCTTGCGCTCGCCGGCGAGGGTGACGGCGTACCTCAGCTTGCTCGGCGCGCTTCCGCGCCCGGCCCTGGTCAGACAGATCTTCGAGTGGAGCGTCTTCCATTTGACGGCCGTCCCTGGTGCCAATCTCTTGGGTTGTTGTCCGATACCGCTCCGCTAGTTTGGTTAGAGGGTACCTCATCGGCTCTGTGCTCCTCGACGACATTCACGGCTCTTCCCGGCGGGGACACTACCCATGAACCCGTACTCGCCCCGGCAGAAGCCCCGCCCTAACGCGTAGGGTTACGCGAGCGGATGATCGATGGCTCCGACCGTAGTCGCCGGCCGTCGGCAGCGTCTTCCCACGGGCGAATCTCACTAGGGGTCCAGCTTCAGCGCGGGGAGCAGTTCAATATACCCCTAGGGGCGCCCTGGCGAAACACCTAGAGCATCACCCCGGGGGCGTAGGGGTAAATCACCCCAGTGGGTGACGCGCAATCATGCAAACGGGGGCTTAACGACCTGAATCCCCTCCTTGATACTGCGCACGGCCCATCAGGGAATCACCCGGCGAGTGGACTGCGCGGAGAGGAGGGCGGATGCGATTGAGCAGACGGAATAGCAGGCAGGAAAAGGGTGGCGGCCTGTACTCACACCAGGGAGTCAAGCATGGTTGAAGTATTAGCCCCGAGGCGGGTTGTGTCGGGACCGGAACCAGAGCGCTGGGGAGAGGCAGGGCTCTACCGGCCTATTCGGGTGCTCCTCGTCGAGTCACGAAGCCTCGTGCGAGACGCTTACCGCTCCCTGGTCGAAGCCAACGATAGCTTCACGGTCATCGGCGAGGCCGGTGACGTCGACTCAGCGCTGAACCTGGCTGCCAGACTCCAACCCGCCATCATCCTCTTCAACGCAGATCTGGCCCGCTCCGGGCTCGCCAGTATGGCGGCCAATTTTCGGGAGCAAGCGCCGTCCGCTAAGATGCTGCTTATAGCCACCGACGGCTGGGTCGAAGACGCTTGCGGTCTTGTCGAGCAAGGGAGCGCTGGCTTCGTCCTCACCGAGTCCACTGGAACAGAGCTGCTCATGGCCCTTCGCGAGGTTCACGAACATGGCGTATATGTGGCGGCCGGTGCGACCCGCCGTCTGTTCGGCCGAGGGCGCCGTAACCAGACTGGTCCTCGAGCCCTGGCCAGCCGAAGTCTCCTGACCAACCGCGAGCGAGAACTACTCCGCTTGATCGCTGATGGCCGCCCCAATCGCGAGATCGCGGCTGAACTCTACATCAGCGTTCGCACGGTAGAAGCGCACAAGGCCCGCATGATCTCGCGCCTTGGCCTGCGCAACACCACGGAGCTCCTTCGCTACGCCGTCCAGACGTCCCGGGACGGCATGGCTTGATGATCTATCTGACCCGCCTGGACGGGGCGCAGATGCTCGTGAATCCCGAGCTTCTGTGGACTGTAGAGGCCACCCCTGACACGGTGCTGACTTTCAGCCACGGAAAGAAGATGGTGGTGAAGGAAAGTCTGGAGGACCTACGGCAGCGGGTGGTCGCCTATCGGCGGGAGATCCTGTGGCTCGAACGCAACGAGATCTCTTCAGGCTAGGCGGAGGAACCAGATCATGGCAGAAAATCAACCGGCAGCTACACCTCCAGCGAAGGAGGGCGGCTTCGACATTGCCACCCCTATCGGCTTGGTCATGGCTGCGGTGTCGCTGCTCGGCGGGTTCCTCATGGATAAGCTTGAGATCGGGCGACCGCCGGAAGGTTTCTTGGGCCCGTTCGGCGGCCTCATCAACGCTCCCGCCATGCTGATTGTGTTTGGCGGCACTTTTGCGGCGGCGTTTATCAGCTTTCCGATCGCTGCAATCAGCAAGCTGCCAACCCTGTTCATCAAGTCCACGGGACCCACGACCGCACCGGGGCCAGAGCTGGTGGCGTTGTTCCTGCGCCTGGCTGAAAAGGCCCGCCGCCAGGGGTTGCTCGCGCTGGAAGACGAAGCCGCTCAGATCGAGAATGAGTTCTTGCGCAAGGGCATCATGCTCGTCGTCGATGGCACCGACCC
>DASXTD010000571.1:0-6746 GCA_036505655.1 Chloroflexota bacterium | reverse complement strand
GGCCGCCGACCGGCCATTCTGCTCCGGCAGGCCAACGCCTTTGAGATCGCGGACCGTATGCAGGCAGCCATCTCGACCTATCGGGAGTTGGCGACCACCTACCCCTCGGCGACCGAGGCCGGAACGGCGCTCGATGCACTGAGCGGCTTCGGGGAGTATCTCAGCGTCGATTCGTACATTCGCGGCCGCATCCTTCTCACTCAGGGTGACCCGGATAACGCGGAGGTCGCATTAACCACCGCGCTGAGCGATGGCTCGTCTCCTCGAGGTGGCGCGCCGGCCGCGTATTACCGGGGGATGGCGAGGCGCGACTCTGGCGATATGGACGGCGCCATCGCCGACTTCAACCGGGTGGCGACTCAATTCCCACGCGATCCGCTGGCGCCCGAAGGCGCCTGGCTGGCTGCCCGGTTGACCGAGTTTAATAGCGGCCCGGATGACGGGATCTTCGCGTATCAGGCCCTCGCTGATGCGTTTCCCTCTAGCTCGCGAGCGGCGCAAGCCTTGGCCCGAGCCGGTTGGCTTGCGTCGCAGCAGGGTGACGATGACGGCGCCCGGGTAAGCTGGACAAGTCTGGGCAATTTGCCGGGTCCACAAGCCGAGGCCCAGGGGAGGTTCTGGCTGGGCCGGGCCCTGCTCGGCATGGGCCAGACGGATGATGCCATGTCAGCGCTGGACCAGGCGCAGCAAGCCGCTCCGCTGAGCTACGAAGGCCTGCGCGCTCGCGACCTGGAAGCACCGGGAAGCGCGCGGGAGCCCTACGTGGCAGCATGGACCACCCACCTTGCGGCCCCCAATGACCAGGACCCGGCTGCCTGCCGGAACTGGATCGATAGCTGGGCTGATCCGGCCGAGACTGAGCCGCCGGTTGATGATTTGCTGAGCCGAGTCAATCGGTTGGTAGGGGTCGGCCTGGTTGGCCCGGCGGCAGCCGAGGTGCTCGATGCGAAAGCGTCGCTGGGGCCGCACGGCATTTACGAGCTGGCGCTAGCTCTCAATCAAGCCGGGCTCTATCCGGAATCGCTCGTTCTCGCCAACGACCTGAGTGTACAGAGTCCCCCACCCACCATTGACGATGCCCCGCCCTGCCTGCAGCGCCTGGTGTACCCGCTGGCTTACAGCGACCTGGTACAGCAAGAGGCGACCAAGAATGGATTGGACCCGTACTTGCTGCTGGGCTTGCTCCGCCAGGAAAGCTGGTTCGGTGCCGGGGCGCAGTCCAGTGCTGCTGCGTCGGGACTGGCTCAGATCATCCCATCGACGGCGCAGGACATTGCGCGCTCGTTGGGTCAGCCAGGATTCACCCAGCAGGATCTACTTCGGCCGACCACCGCCATTGCGTTCGGCGCTCGGTACCTGTCTGACCAGTACCAGCGGTTTGGTCGGCGCGCTCTGTTGGCGCTTGCGGCGTACAACGGCGGTGGCGCAAGCGTGGCCCGCTGGCAGGAGGGCGATCCACGGATCGATGCGGACGATTTCGTCCAGAACATCGACTTTGTGGAGACCCGCATCTATGTGCGGTCGATCTACGAGATCTACGGCCACTACCGCGCCCTGTACGGATAGAAGTTTAGGGGTGTCGGCCAACCAACGGGGCGAGCCATCAGGAGGAGAGGAGGAGTGCGTTGCCCCTATGCCCGCGGGCGCTGCCCGCCTAGTGGCGTAACACCAGGCGGCGAAAGGATTCGGCGTAGGCCACGCCATTTTCCTCACCTAGCTTTTTGGCGCGTTCCCGCGACATGGTGCCGACGCGCTCGGGATCGCCAAACTGGCTCACGTGACGGCGGGTTGCCTCTATCTTCTTTTCAAACGTGTCGCTGATGTCGACCCAACAGTTCTGCTCCCGGGCGCCCCAGAAATACATTTGGTCGACCCGGTGGGTCTCGAGGCCTTCAGCGAGGTGCTCTGGATACTGGAGATGGCCGCGCGCGAACGGGTAGACGGCGTCCACGGTCACCTCGCCGGTGCGGCGGTGGTCCGCATGGTTGACGCCGAAGTCAGAGATGATCACAGTCGGATCGTGCGTGAAAACGGCGACCGGCTTCCAGGTGCGGATCCAGCGCACGACATCGCCACGCAGGTCGAGCGTGTACTCGAGTTCGCCATCGTGGCGAGGCAGGATCACGACTTCACTCACACCCAGAACAGCGGCCGCGGCGCGCTGCTCCTTGTCCCGAATCGCTGCTAGCTCCTCAGCCGTAATCTCTCGGTCGTCCGTGCCTTTGTCCCCGTTGGTGGTGATGAGGTAGTAGGCCTTGGCGCCGGCCGCCACCCACTTGGCAACGGTTCCTGCGCAGCCCATTTCGGCGTCATCCGGATGGGCCGCCACAACCAGCACTCGCTCCGGGACCTCAGTAACCTGCTCCATTCGTCTGTTGCCCCTCCCCCCAGCCCCCTCCCCGCAGGGAGGGGGAGGTGAATGATTCTTGGGGGCTTCGCCCCCAAGCCCCATCAGTAACGAGTTAGCTGCCGGTGTACTCCGCGGCCGACGTCGGCGATTCCCAGAACCGCACGCGGCTGACCGGCAGGCCGTGCTCCCTGGCTACATCGAAAATGAGCTTGGCCAAGCCCTCCGCGGTTGGGTTCAGCTCCATGCAGTAGACGGGCTCTCCCAGATCCTGGAGGACCGCAACCAGCGGATCATCCTTCCGCAGCACCATCTTGTGATCGATGTGCGCGTCCACCCAGGCGCCGAGGGTGTGTTTGATTACGGTGAAGTCTACCAACATGTCGGCCCGGTCCAGCGAAGCGGCCTCCAGCTCAATCTCGACCCGCCCGTTGTGGCCGTGGGGATGGGCGCACTTGCCGTCGTAGTCGAGCAGGCGATGGCCGTAAGCGAAATCGATCTCTGTCGTCACCCGAAACGAGTTGGAAGTGCCAGTCATCCGAGCAACCTCCCACCATCTACGGGGAGGATGACGCCGGTGATGAAATCGGAGCCCTCAACCAGGAAGACCGCCGTGCGGGCAATGTCTTCAGGCCCGCCCCAACGGCGGACAAGCGTGCCATTTGCCGCTTCCTGGCGATCTTCAGAATCGAGGTAGTCAGGAGGAAGGATAGGCCCTGGGGCGATTGCGTTTACGCGCACTTTGGGCGCCAGCTCCACAGCGAAGGCCTTGGTCATCGTTATGATTCCGCCTTTGGCGGTGAGATAAGGCAGGTAGTCCACATATGGATGGCAAGCGGCCCAGTCCGAGAGGTTCACGATGACCCCGCCGTCGTCAGCGGCCATGCGGCGACCGAACTCCAGACAGCAGAGGAACGGTCCTTTGAGATTGACGGCGATGGACTCGTCCCACTGAGATTCCGTGAGCTCGCCAATGGGCGTGACCGGATAGATCGAGGCATTGTTCACCAGGACATCTATCTTGCCGAATTCGGCTTCGGCCTCGGTAGCGAGACGGGCCACGTCGGCAGAAACCGATACATCCGCCTGGATGGCTAGAGCGCGCACCCCCATTTGCTCGAGGAGGAGGACTAGCTCAGCCGCGGCGGTGGCGGACGACCGATAATTGATGACGATGTTGGCGCCGCGCTGCGCCAGCTCAATACAAATCTGGCGACCAATCCGGACTGCGCTTCCGGTGACGAGGGCGGTGCGTCCGCGAAGCTCCATTGGGACTATGTTGTACGATGGCGGAGCCCCAAGTAAAGCTGGCGGCCTCGTCCCTAGGCTGGCTCCGCAGTATGATCTTGAGCGCGACCGCCGTGTTCGGGGGCCTTGGGGGGCGCAGCCCCCAAGGTTTCTTTACTTCCCCTCCCCTCGCAGGGGAGGGGGCAGGGGAGGGGTCCCCCAATGAGCATGGTGTGTGCCTTGGTAAGCGGTGGGCTGGATAGCGGCGTACTGCTGGCGAGCCTGCTGCGGGATTCGTCGACCGTGCAGCCGATCTACGTGCGCGCCGGGATGGCCTGGGAGGGCGTCGAACGACGCTGGCTCGCGCGATTCGTCGACGCTCTGGGCTCACCTCAGGTGCTTCCCATACACGAGATCCAGCTCTCAGCGACCGACATTTACGGGGGTCATTGGAGTGTGGCCGGGAGCCCGGCCCCCGACTATGAGGCGCCCGACGAGACGATGTACCTTCCCGGGCGGAACTTGCTGCTTACGACCAAAGCAGCCGTGTATTGCTCGCTGAATGATATCCATCGAATCGCAATGGGTGTCCTAGCGGGGAATCCGTTCCCGGATGCGACAGATGCCTTCTTTGACGCGCAAGCTCGAGCCCTTTCGCTGGGACTCGATTTCGAGATTCAGATCGAGCGGCCACTGGCCAAGCTGCACAAGGCCGAGGTGGTCCAGCAGGGAGACGGTGTTCCGCTGGAGCTGACGTTTTCATGCGTACAACCGGTCGGCGAGGTGCACTGCGGGTCTTGCAACAAGTGCGCGGAGCGGCAGCACGGGTTCGAAGAGGCGGGCGTCCCCGACCCCACCGCCTATGCTCGGGTTTGGGTAAAACGATGAGCCCATCACGCCGGCCGCCCGCCAAGAAGGGACGTGAACTACCGCGTCCGGTCGTCGCATCGAATCCTCAACAGGCGCAGCAGTGGGCAGACGAGCTGGCGGCGGGGAAGGATGCGGCGGAGCTGGGGCGCGAGATTGAAGCCCAGGGCTCAGCCGCCGCCGGAGGCGTGCGAGGCTTGGGCTCCGCGGTGGGCGAGAGTGCGACCGCGCTGCTCGGGCAGCTCGCCCGAAGTGACGATCGTACCCTGGCGGAGGCTGCCATTGAGGCGCTGGGTGACATAAGCGTGGCAACGGCAGCCGACGTGCTTGGGGAACTGGTGGAAGAACTGGCCGACAAGAATTTGAGGACGGTTGCGAGACGAGCCGCTCATCGCTTGGCGACTCGCGGGATTCGGCCTAAGCCGCGTGCAGATAGCGGCCGCCCGGTCGGAGGACCGACCGCCACTCTCTATAGAGCAGTTGGCAGTGCCTACGATGGGACCGGTACTCGCTCGTTGTGGCTCTCCGCGGAGCGCCCGCTGGGCGCCGCGTATCGGATCGTGCTCCAGTTGAATGACGTGGCGGGACTCACTGAATGCGAGGGCCGGGACACTTCGCGCAAACGGATGGCTGAGCAAGAAACGGCCATGCGGGCGCAGGATCCGGCCGCCTGGGTGGAACTGCCGGTCGAGTACGCGCGCCAATTGGTGCAGGAAAGTGTGGAGTTAACCCGAGTGGGGGGTGGCCCGTTGCCTGTGCATTACGCGCTGTGGGCACCGATGATCGGGGAGGCCGAGTCGCCGTTCAAAGAAGGGCTGGTCTACCAGGAGATCAACGCGTTCGAGGCGCAAATGCATCCCACCTGGCAGACTGAAGCCCCGCAGCTATTCGAGCAGCCAGAGATCGAGTCCTGGTTCTTCCTGCCGGACCAGGTGAAAAAATGGGCCGCGCGGCTGCAAGACAATCCTTCTGCCCGCCTGGTGATCACGCTGGAAACCGAAGATGCCCGCCACGCGCGCCTTTTGCGCGAGGCGATCGCCGAGCTGTTGCCGCCGCCGGCGCTCCACGGTTTACGACGCCGGCTCGAGGAAACGGCTTACATCTTCTTGCGCACCGATCGCGACCTGGACGCGCGTCGGGCCGTTACGGCGGCGGTTACGCTCGAGCAAGAGCGGCCGCTCCGTCCACCTCATCCGTTCCTGCGCCACCTTATCGAGCGCTCCATCGACATCGCGCTCCGCGTCGAGCGCGCTGGCGCCCAACCCCCGCGCCTCGTCCGCGCACCTTAAGCCCAGCCCTGCTATCCTACTCTGGAAAACCAGGGGAGGTGGCAACCATGGCTGTGGCGGTAGATGCTGGCAAGTATGGTCTGTCCGTAGGAAAACCGGGACTCAAGTCCGCGGGCGCGATCACGTTCGGCCCGGACGGCATTTTGTTTGTCGCCGACAACGTGAGTGCCAAGATCTTCGCGATCGACGTGGCGGACGCAGGAGCCGCTGCCCAAACCCATGAGGTCAATGTCGAGAACCTCGATACCCGTCTTGCAGCCTATCTGGGGTGCTCGCGCGACGATATTCATGTCCGCGATCTGGCTGTCCATCCGGACTCCGAAACGGTCTATCTCTCGGTCATGCGCGGTACGGGAGAGAGCGCGATCCCGCTTCTGCTCACCGTAGGCGCCGATGGCAAACTGGCCGAAGTGCCACTAGCGAACGTTCATTTCTCCGAAATCGCGATCTCGAATGCGCCTGCTATCAACGACGAGCGCGAGGTGAGCCAGGTGGTGGCACCGAGCTCTACTGAGGGTGAGGAGCGCGAGATGCCGAACGGGCACAAGCTGCGCATCGCCCGCTTGCCGCTGCGAACGGCGACTGTCACGGACATCGCTTACGTCGATGGCACGCTGCTCGTGGCGGGCGCCTCGAATGAGGAGTTTTCGTCGGCGTTGCGCCGGATTCCGTTCCCGTTCACCAGCGACGCGCGATCCAACTCCTTGGAGATCTTCCACGTCTCCCACGGCCGCTACGAGACGGCGGCGCCGATTCGCACCTTCCTGCCCTACGCCGGCAACACCAGCGTAGTGGCCAGCTACACCTGCACGCCGGTGGTCCACTTCTCCTTGAGCGACTTCCAACCCGGGACGCAAGTCAAGGGTCGCACGGTCGCCGACCTGGGAGCCGGCAACACGCCAATCGATCTGGTCGCGTTCAAGCGGGATGGCGAGGAGTATTTGCTGATCTCTAATACCCGCCATCCGCTCCTGAAGATCGCCTCGAAAGACATCGATAAGCAGGAAGGACTCACC
>DASXTD010000570.1:0-1534 GCA_036505655.1 Chloroflexota bacterium | reverse complement strand
CCCCTGCTGCTCCCGCTGTTCGTGAAAAGACAGTGTCGCGGAGGCCTCGGGCGAGGACCAGCCCAATCGACCGCCGGCCAGCCAGTAGCGCGACCGCGCCGGCTCCGGGAGGACGCTGGGATCTTTCAGTTCGGAGTCGGCCGCCGCTCCCAAGTAGTAGTAGCCGGGTCGATGGTCCCAGCGAGGAAGAACCGTAAGGCCACTGTACGCTTCGAGCTCGAAGCCGGAGCCCAGGGCAGCCGCCAAATCGAGCCCGTCGAACCAGGCGTAGCGGGCGGCTCCGCCCGCAACGTGCTGCCGGCCCAGCCGAACGGCAATCGGCCGGTAGCGATAACGAACATTGGCAGTCTGGATGTCGCCGTCTAAGAGCCGTTCGGTGTTGCGATCGCCGACCCAAGCCCGACCCCAAGCCGCAAATTCGAGGTCCAAGTTGTCTCGCCCCCATGGCGGATCGAGATCCCTCGCGAAAAGGAAGAAGTCTTGTCGAACCGGAGCGGCCGTTTGAATGGTCAGGGCCCCGTTCGGCCCTGGTAGCACTGCCCGACGAAACAAGTCCGTGCGCGTCTCAGCGTGGATCAGCAGATCGAATTGATCGCCGCTTTTCTCGCCGCGCTCTTGGGATTGCCCTGCGGCGTGAGGAGCGGCCAGTATCACGGAGCAGGCGACAGCAACACGGACAAGACGGGATTCTGACCGCACCTTAGTTTGCAATCCGATCTCCTAAACGAGATCCCCGAAGTCAAGCGGCCCGTCGACAACCGCCAGGCGCAAGAATTGCGCGTCTACCGGCTCTCGGCGCGCATAGGTTGTGCGAACGACTGTAGATGAACACGCTGAAAGAATGGTGAGCTTGAAAGACAGCATCGAGAAACTCGTTAGTTCCTTGATTCCAGGCGCCAGCGTCGTGGACGTGCGGCCGCTCGCCCCCGATGCCAAGACCGACGAACGGGATGCGACGGCCAAGGTATCCGGATATGGGCTGCCGCTCCGAATCCGCGTGCTCGGATCAGATGGTACCGAGAAGTGGCTGGTGTTCCGCACCCCCACGGCCAACGACTTTGGCCATGACCGTCGGTCCGATCGCGCGCGCGACATGCTGCTCGCCTATGACAGTTTCTCCGGCATCCCTCGCCACATCCAAGCCAAGGATGTCGGCGCCATCCTGACTGACGGTCGCCTCCTCTCGCTCCGCGACGCGGGCGAGCTGTATCTCCTCACGAGCTACGCGCCGGGTTCTCTCTACGCCGATGATCTGCGGCGTATCGCGCGCGAAGGCCAGGTGACGGCGCTCGACGTTCAGCGCTGTGATGCATTGGCGCAATATCTCCTCGAGCTCCACTCGACCAAGGGTAGCCGACCTGCAGCCTATACCCGCGCCCTTCGTGATCTCGTGGGGCATGGCGAAGGCATTTTTGGAATCATCGATGGTTACCCTGCTGACGTCCCCGCCGCACCGCTGGAGCGACTTCGGGAGATAGAACGGAGCTGTGTGGAGTGGCGCTGGCTCCTTCGCGGCAGGGCGGAACGGCTGGTA
>DASXTD010000569.1:0-3106 GCA_036505655.1 Chloroflexota bacterium | reverse complement strand
GATGTCATCAGTGAGCGGCATCAGCTCGAAATCATCGAGCGCTACCGGAACTAGATAGACGGACCCGGGCCGCGCAAGCCTGACTGCTCGATATACCTCGACTTTCGCCAGATCACAAGGACAGGCGCCATGGATACGATGCCAGCCAGCGGCGAAGGTCGGCCGACTGCGGTTCACGAATAATAAGTTTGACGATTGCTGAGGAGTCGAGGTAGATGCCCTCAGCGCTCGTCTGCACGCAGCTGCTCCAGAGCCTCAGATGCGAGCGGCCTGCCCGGTTCCGGCGGCAGCGGCGGCGGCAAGTCCAATAGGTCGCCCTTCGCGGGACGTAGACGGCCCGACGCGATCATCTGGTCGCGAAGACTTGGCGGCGGCAAAGGTGTGAGTAGTGCTACGGGACGGCCTCGGTCCGTGACCTCAAAGGTGGCGCCCCGCTCTACCTCATGGAGCCATTTGCTGGCGTTCTGCCGAAGTTCGCGAATACCTATCCGTTCCATGTGCTACATGGTAGCACTTCGCCCCACAGATTGTCCGAAGCGCTAGCGGCTACCGAGGCGCAACGATGATCTGGCCTAGCATGCCCACCGGTACGTGGACGGTGCACACGTAGTCGAACGCGCCGGGCTTCTCGAAGGTGAGCGACCAGGCTCGGCTTTGCGTCTCGCTCGGATCACCCAGGCGGGCGGAATTAAACAGCTTCGTCGGGTCGTACGCGGGGCTTGGCCGCGATGGGACCAGCGCATCCAAGTCGGCTAAGATGCGCGGCCAGGCAAGCGAACTCGGGTCGCCACCACGATAGAACCCGCTGGGAGTTAGCAGCTCCAATGGCACCACGCTGCCGTCCTCCATGCGGGGGACGTAGCCCGACGACACCTGGGTGCCGGCAGCTGGGAAAAGCACGTTATGGACAGGGACGCGCGTGTCCGTGTACCAAACGACAGTATCGCCCTGCTTGATGGTGAGCTGGTTGGGGAGGAACATACGGACGGTCAACCGGCCGACCCGAAAGTCCGGCTCGCTCCGCACGTCGGTGCCGGCTCGAATGAACCACTCACGCGTTCCGTCAGCCCGCTCGAAGCTGCTGGGACCGGACCGCTTGGCTACGATGTCGTCAAATTGCGCCTGAAAGAGAGCGTCCGCGGCGGCCATCTCCTGGTCCACGTCATCCTGAGTCGTTAAGCCAGCGCCGCCGGGGGGCACGACCTCAACGGTGCCTACCATGCCTTGATTGATATGCGGTATGCAGACGTACGGGAATACACCCGCCTTGCTGAAGGTGACACTGAAGGAGTCACCGGCCTGGATACGGCCGGAATTGATGAAATAGCTCCCGTCGTAGGAACCACCGGGGAGGGTTGGAAACTCCGCCAGAGGATTGCGCATCTGAGGAGCTGAGCGGTCCTCGGGCTGAGCAATATTTTCTGCCGGGATCGGCCCTCCGGCCGGGAAGGTTATGCCATGGTCTCGCGGTGTCTCCTGGATCCAGGTAACCGTAGTCCCTTCGGCCACCCGAACCGTCTTGGGAAAGAACTCGTCCACTACCGCTTGGGCTGGACCGCGTCCGTATCCGCTAAAGATAGTTAGAGTGTCTGACGCCTTCGACGCAGGAGCCGCGGTTGCCGTGCCGACCGCGGAAAGGATCAAGCTGAGTAGAAAGAAGGTGCTGACAACCGGCGTAGTGCGATCCATTGCGATCCTCCTCATGGGTCTATCGCGTGGCCGCTGGGCAGTATAGGTGTGGTGAATGGACCTGTCCATATGCAGATCTGCACATTTGTGTCAGCAGTTGATGTCTTAGCCCTTGCCGTTCAGCCCAGCGATCAGATGTCAGTCCGCGCCGAGGTGAAATCGGGCTGGTTGGCTGGGCAATCTGGGATGCAGAGCTGACGTCGGCTTAGGAGTTGAAAGAATCGTCCAGGTGCGGATGCGCCCGAACTCGCTCAGCCGGTCCAGGGTCTCCCGCAGCGCCTCCATATCCGGAACGGCGACTTTCAGCAGGTAGCCGTCTTCGCCTGTGATTCGGTAGCACTCGACCACCTCGTCCAGCAGCTGGGCCTCGCCCTCAATAGCCCGCGCCGGTCGGTGCTCATAGGAGACCGCGACCGTCACGAAGGCTAGCACGCCCAGTCCTAAGCGATCCGGCGCGAGCTCAGCCCGGTAGCCCCGAATGATGCCCCGCTCCTCGAGACGGCGGACGCGCTCCGCGACCGCGGCCCCGCTGAGACCCACCCGCGAGCCGAGCTCACGCATGGTCCTGCGAGCGTCGGCCTGCAGCAAAGCAAGGATCTCGCGGTCGGTCTCATCGAGCGTGACTTCCATAAATTCCGCTCAACCGAACTTTTTCCAAGTTTATTAAAGGAATCATAGCCCCATACAGATGGAAATGGGTGTGACCGTGTCACACTGCTACCTATCCTACAGACAAGACTTCTTCTCAAGGAGGCGTGAAGTGGCCAGATCAGCAACGGTTGCCCGGGGCCTGGAGGGCATTGTTTCGCACGAGACCAGGCTCAGCGAAGTTGACGGCACCGCGGGTCGCTTGACGATTGGCGGTTACGACATCGGAGACCTAGTCGGGCGCGTATCCTTCGAAGAAGCGGCCCACTTGCTCTGGTTTGGTCGCCTGCCCAACGCCGCCGAGCTCGCCGACCTCCACCGGGAAATGGCCCAGGCGCGCCGCTTGCCGCACATCATTCAGACAGCGCTGGAGGGCTCGATACGGCGGGCAACCGGGATGCATGCGCTCCGCATGTCAGCCGCCCTGCTTTCGCTCGACGATCCCGGCGTCGACGATATCGGGGCTGAGGCGAGCCGCGTCCACGCGATTCGACTGACCGCCCGCGTGCCGATGCTGGTCACGAGCCATTTTCGGCAACGCCAGGGCCAGGCCCTGGCGTTGCCGCCTGACCATCTCGGGTTCGCCGCCGCGTATCTCTACGCGTTGGAGGGGAGAGAGGCCGACGCGGCCCGCATAGCCGCGCTCGATGCCTACCTAGTGGCCGTCATCGAGCACGGCATGAACGCCTCCTCCTTCACCGCTCGCGTCATTGCCTCCACCAACTCGGACATGGTGTCGGCTATCACGGGGGCCATCGGGGCGTTGAAG
>DASXTD010000568.1:0-1993 GCA_036505655.1 Chloroflexota bacterium | reverse complement strand
TTGTCCTAGCGCCCATCGCTGAGCCAAGCGGTCACAAGACAGCGGAGCTTTACGCCGCGCTTCCGACTAGCGGGTTCAGCGATGGGAGCGCCACCGCGAAGCAGGCCCAGGCGATCCGAGTCGGAAAGCTGGACTACGGCGCCATTCAATCGGCTTTCGAGCCGCTGGTCACGGAGCGATGGCCCCCAGCCCGGGCAGCGTTGGAGCTACTTCGAGCTTCTGAGGCGCTGGCGGCGACGGTCACGGGTGCCGGCCCCTCGGTGTTCGGACTCTACCGCTCGCTTCCCGGTGCCGTCGCGGCCAAAGAAGAGCTGGCTGGCAAAGGAATCGAGGCTCGGCTGCATCGTTTCATCAGCGAGGCGCACGCCTGATTGACCGTGTTCTCCATCCCCCGGTAGTATGCTGGGCGGGCAGTCCTTGGGGAGTGGTGAAGTGGTATCACAGGGGACTTTGGATCCCTTATCCCAGGTTCGAATCCTGGCTCCCCAGCCGCAAGCAGTGCTTGCACCCATAGGGGCAACGAACTCTAGCTTCCGCCCCTGGCCGGCTCGCCCCCTGGGTTGTGAGTACGTTCGGTGTCGACGACCGTAGCCTCCGGGAGTCATCGGGCAGATATCTCCACCGCGGCGATTGTGCTAGCGGCCGGGCGCGGCGTCCGAATGGTCTCGGCGCTTCCCAAGGTGCTCCACCAGGTGGGCGGTGTGCCCATGATCCGCAGGGTGGTGTCCGCCGTTCAGGCTAGTGGGATCGAGTCGATTGCCCTGGTGGTCAGCTCAGAAACCGAATCTCGATGCTCGGACCTGGGCGGCGACATCAAAAGCGCAATTCAGGACCCGCCGCGGGGGACGGGCGACGCGGTACGAGTGGGGCTCGAAGCTTTCGAGCGCACCCCGGATCGGCTGTTGGTCGTCGGCGGTGACACGTCCCTGGTGTTACCTACCACTCTGGGCGCGCTCCTCGATGCAGTGCCCGAGGCCGCGATAGCTCTGGCCACCGCCGAAGTGGACGATCCGACTGGGTACGGCCGAGTCATGCTTGATGCCGATGGCCGCGTCCAGAGGATCGTGGAACAGAATGACGCGTCGGCGGAAGAGCGGAGAGTGAAGCTCATCGATGGCATGCTGTTCGCGTTCGATGGGCACTGGCTGGCAAGCGCGCTGCCACGCCTGCGAGCGTCCCGAAGCGGCGAGCTGTACCTGACAGACCTGGTTGCAGAAGCGGTCAGCGATGGCAGGATAGTATGTGAAGTGCGTAGGATGGACCCCTGGGAGGTGGCAGGCGTGAACGACCGGCGCCAACTGGCCGAAGCCGAAGGGGTGCTGCGCCAGCGTGTCCTGGAGCGGCTTATGGCCGCTGGGGTCACGATCATCGACCCTGCCTCCACGTACGTGGATGAATCTGTGACCGTAGAGCGAGACGTGGTGATCCATCCCCAGTCCTTTTTGCGGGGCCATAGCGTCATCGGAGAGGCCTGCGTGCTCGGCCCAGGCGCGGAGATTATCGATTCGCAGCTGGGGAAGGGCGTGCGCGTCTGGTGGTCGGTGGTGGAAGGCGCCCGAGTCAGCGACTGGGTCACCATTGGCCCCTACGGGCGGGTACGGCCGGGCTCGGAGCTCGGCGAAGAGGTGGCGATCGGCAGCTTCTCTGAAGTCAAGAACAGTGCCCTGGGGGCACGCACACAGATGCACCATTTTGGGTATCTGGGCGACGCGCAGGTGGGGCCTGACGTTAATATCGGCGCCGGGGTAGTGACTGTCAATTACGATGGCGTTGACAAACATGTGACGATCATTGGCGCTGACGCATTCGTGGGAAGCGATACCATGCTCATCGCGCCGGTGGAAGTGGGTGACGGTGCCATGACTGGTGCGGGCTCCGTGGTGACGCGCGATGTACCGGCCGGCGCGCTCGTCGTGGGAGTCCCAGCACGGCCGCGCGAGCGACCCCGACGACCAAAATCAGGGAAGGATGACTCATGAGGGTGGAGGAGCAG
>DASXTD010000567.1:0-1936 GCA_036505655.1 Chloroflexota bacterium | reverse complement strand
CTTGCGCAGCGCCTGGATCCCTTCTTGACCCAGCGCGCCGCTCGTCCAACAGCCATCCGCGCCGGCTTCGATGCACTCGGCATTGCGCTCGATGAACTCGTTCAAGTCCGTCCGGTTTTCGCTCCGGGCGATGATCATCATCGACTCATCAGTCCGGGTATCGACGGCCGCCTTGATCTTGTTGACCATTTCCGTCCGCGAGATCACTTCAACTTCGCTATGCTCGGCGAAGCCCACCTTGGCGACTGTGTCCTCGAGGTGGAAGGCGGCGACCCCAGCGCGCTCGTACTCCCGCACGGATCGCACCACGTTCGCCACGTTGCCAAACCCGGTGTCCATATCGGCGATCACCGGAATGTCGAGGCACTCTGACAGTACAGTCATCCGCTGCACCATGTCGGTCATGGTCAGCAGGCCTGCGTCCTGATAACCGGCTTGCTGATGAGCCACGCTGCCCGAGCCGTGGATCGCCATGAATCCGATGTCCTCGATCTGTCGTGCCTCCAAAGGTGTCCCGCACGAAGGGGCCATCACGATGTCGCTTCCAGCCAGGAGCTGTCGCAGTAGTTTCCGTTTCTCAGTCGCGCTTTTCATCGATCGTTCCCTTTCCTAACTCAGTTTGTGAACCAATGGTCGCGTTCGTCTTCGTAGGGGCGCCACCTGTGGGCGCCCATCGCATGAAATGCGGCTCGACGCGGGCGGGCACAGGTCCCGCCCCCCCGGATCAGCCGAGCCAATTCCATCAAACTGATGCGGGCACCGCCGAAACAGTTCTTCGCGCTGCCACCTGGCGCTCTCGCTCTTCGGTGGACTCGAACGTGTCTCCCATGTGGAAGAAGCGCGTCACGTTACCGACCAGCATCTGGTGGCGCTCGTCGGCGGGCACGCCCACCATGTTGCGCTGGATCGTCTCGTAGGAGTGCGGCCAATCGGTCGGCTGATGCGGGAAGTCGCTGCCCCACATCACTCGATCCACCCCGATCTCGTGGCGCATGCGAACTCCCAGCGGGTTGTCCATGAAGCCCCACAACGTATTGTTGCGCACGTACTCGCTGGGCGGCCGCTCGAGCCGTTTCAATCCCTGGACGCGCTCCAGCACAAAGTGCTGGCGGCCCCAGATGATGTCCATCTGCTCCAGCCAATTGGGGATCCAGCCCAGCTGGTTTTCGGCCATGTAGATCTGCAGCGTCGGAAACCGCTCGAACACCCCGTCGATGATCAGCCGGCAGGCCACCTCCGCACTTCTCACCCCGTAGCCGCAGATGCGCTGCGCTAGATCCGCCGGATGCCCGGTCGCTTCCTTGCCGTCCACCACCCGGCGCGGACCGCTTGGACCATCTGCGGAAGGGCTGCGCTCCCTGGGGCCGTGGTCGATGAAGTTCTCGTGGGCGGTCACCGGCATGTCCAGGCTCAGCGCGGCGGTCCAGAACTCGTCGTCTTCGGGCGACGGGCGCATCTTCCCATTAGGGAACTTGCCGATCCAGACCCCCTTGAAGCCCAGCTTGGCGCAGTGCTCCATCTCGGCAATCGCTTCCTTCACGCCCCGCTGCGGGATCACCCCCAGGCCGATTAGCCGGTCAGGGGCTACCCCGCTGTACTCCTCGGCTACCCACGTGTTGTACGCCCGCAGCACCGCATGGTAGGCGTCATCGTCGCGAATGCCGTGCAGTACGCCACTCCCGTTGACCGACGGATAGAAAACCTCCGCGTCGACTCCATCCTCGTCCTGCTCCCGCAGCCGCTGCTCCGGCGACCCGGCTCCGGCCGCGGTGTCGTACTGCGCCCCTTCCTGGCGCCATTCCTCGAACGGCTTCCCCGCGCACAGCGTGGAGGCGCCGTTCACCAGGTGGATGCGTCCATCCTCGGTCTGCCAGGCGTCACTTCCGTCCGGCAGCCGAATTGTCTTCGGAGCATTGTCCCGATACTTTTCTGGCAC
>DASXTD010000566.1:0-6576 GCA_036505655.1 Chloroflexota bacterium | reverse complement strand
AGGACAAGAAAATGACAGTAAAGAACCACGTGAGGGCCATCGCAGAACCTCCTCGTCGTTGCGAAGACCCTCGGTCCCTGTGCAGCTGCAACCCTTCCTTCGGCAGCCCGGCTGTCAGGCTCGCTACCTGACCCGCGGCTTTGCGCCCTCACCTCGCGGTGAGTTTGCGTTTTCGGGACGGGGCTTTCGGTCTTTGTCTTGTGCCTCCTTCGAGGGACGCAACCGATGTGCCATGCCGCACTCTTGGTGTTTCCCAGCAAAAACATTGGGTTACAAGGCAGCCCTTCGGGATGTCCCGTAAAGGGAGTGTTCGGTCAGTATTATGGGTGTCAGCCGGCCGACAGTGGGCCGAACCGGCCGAAGCCTGGCGCCTTGACAATGGGCGGGCACGATGATTGTGTTCGAGTCTGCCTGCGTCATTGCGGGACCAAACCTTGAACCGAACAGCTCTTCTCAGACTCCTAATCGCGGGGCTAATCGTGGTGCCACTCTACGCTCCCGTGGTCCGGGACCTGGCCCACGTCTGGTGGACGCACCCCTATGCGGGGCACGGGCCCTTGGTCCCTGCGTTTAGCGCGTTCGTCCTCTGGACTGATCGAGGCCGGATCCGAACCTCCTTCGCGGCGGGTCACTCGATCGGCATTGCTGTGATCCTGCTGGCGCTTGGGCTCCTCCTCGCCGGCCGCTCGATGGAGAGCCTCCTACTGCAGGGAGTGTCCCTGGTCACGTGTCTGGCGGGAATGGTGCTCTGGATCCTCGGGCCACGTACCCTGCAAGCTACGGCCTTCCCCGTCGCGTTCCTCCTGTTCATGCTGCCCCTACCGAGCCCGGTGGTTAACGCGGTGACCGAGGACTTGCAGCTCTTCGCGGCCCGAACCGCTGGAGCGGCCCTCGATCTCCTTGACGTTCCGTTCTTCCTGGATGGTTTGCTGATCCAGCTCCCCGGCATCACACTGGCGGTGGCCACGGTCTGCAACGGGCTCCGTTTCCTGTCGGCGCTCTTGGTGCTGACCATCGCTTTTGCCCAGCTGACTCAGCGCAGTCTGCCGCGGAAGCTCATCCTGGTGGCTTCGGCCATCCCGATCGCCATCCTGGCCAACGCGGTCCGCGTCGCCACAATCGCCTTCGCGGTCTACTACATCGGGCCCAGCGCGGCGCAAGGGTTCATCCACAACTCCATCGCCAAGGGTGTGTGGGCTCTTACGCTCGTCCCTCTCGTCATCCTGGCACTCCTCCTGAGACGCGGTGGTGAGAGCCCACGCCTCGAAGCATCTCATTCGGTACCGATCGGAGGGAATTGACGATGAGGCGTGGGTCCCCTGCTTATTTTCTGGTGAGTATCCTACTAGCGGGGCTTGCGTGCCTCGCCCTCGGTTGCTCCCGGAGCCCTGAAGCCAAGAAGGCGAGGCACTGGGATCGCGGAGTGAGCTTCGCCGAGAAGGAAAAATACCGGGAGGCCATTCTCGAGTTCCGCCAATTCTTGGCCCTGGAGCCCAACAATGCTGAGGCTTACTACAAAATCGGGCTGGCTGCTTTCAAACTCGGCGACGGGGCGCTCGCGCAAACAGCCCTGACCAAGAGCCTGGAGCTGAACCCCGAGCAAGCAGATGCCCGGTTGAAGCTCGCCACCGTGCTCATCGCCAGGCGGGATTGGGCCAAGGCCCGTGACCAGCTTCAGGCCGTCCAGGCAAAGGATGCAACAAATCAGGACGCCGGGCTCCTCATGGCTGCCGTCTACGAAGGGGAAGGAGACCGAAAGCGCGCGATCGCAGAGCTGACCGCGATCGTGGGGAACAGGCCTGATGACGCTCGAAGTCATGCTGCTCTTGGCGAGCTTCTGCGGGCACAGGGGGATAACCAGGGCGCGGAGAAGCACATGCTCGAGGCTATCCGCCTCGCCCCCACCAAGGTCGAATATCGCCTGACCCTGGCGAGCCTCTACCGCAGGCTCGGACAGGCCGCTCGAGCCGAGGCAACCTATAAGGAAGCCCTCAAGATCGACGACCCCGCCTCCGCCCCGGTCAAGCTGACGCTGGCGGACTTCTACGACAGCCAGCAGCGCCGGGCGGAGGCCCGGGCGCTTTTGGCCGAGGTGCTCGCCAAGAACCCAGACAATGTCCGAGGCCGGCACGGGCTGATCAACGTCCTGCTGAAAGAAGGCAAACTGTCCGATGCGAGAAAGGAGCTGAAGACGCTTCTTGCCAAGAATCCCTCGGATGTGGAGGGGCACTACTACCAGGGGCGACTCGAACTGCAAGAGGACCACCCCCAGGAGGCCATTCAGGAGTTCCTCCAAGCGGTGAAGCTCGAGCCGCGGCTGGCCCAGGCCCACCAAGGCCTTGGGCTCGCGTACCTCCGGAGTGGAAATCTTCCCCAAGCGAGGCAGGCCCTCAGGGAAGCTCTGAACGCCGCCCCAGACTCCGTCGAGTCAGCGGTGCGGCTAGCCGAGTTGGACCTCCAGGCAGGCGCCACCCAGCCAGCGATCGAGGGCTTGGAAAGGCTGATTGCGAAGCAACCCGATACTGTCCACGCGTATGTGCTGTTGGGCTCGGCGTACCTGGCGAAAAGAGAGGCCGTCAAGGCAACCGAGATTTATCGCAAGCTGTTGACACTGGCTCCCAAGGACCCGCAGGGTCCCTATCTGGTCGGGGTTGGCCTCCGAGCTCAAGGGAAGACGCCTGAGGCCAAGAAGCAGTTCGAGGCGGCTCTCGATCTTGCTCCTGCCCATATGCCTGCGCTCGACCAGCTGGTCTCCATTGCACTCGCCGAGAAGCAACCGGACGCCGCTCTCGAGCGCGTCAAGAGGCAGATAGCACTTGCTCCGAAGGCCCCGCAACTTTATTCGGAGCTGGGTCAGGTCCATGAAGCAAGAAGGGAAGCCGGCCTAGCCGAGATCGCTTATTTGAAGGCACTCGAGCTGGAGCCACGGATGTTCAGCGCATACGTGCGGTTGGCCCATCTTTATACGGCTTCGGGGCAGTACGATCAGGGAGTCGCGAAGCTGAATGACGCGCTCAAACTGGACCCGAAGAATGTGATCGCGCTCACGATTTTGGGCCTCGTGTACCAGCAGAAGGGTGACATCGGGAACGCGCGACGGGCCTACGAACAGGCACTGGCGGTCAATCCCCGGCTCGCTCCGGCCGCGAACAACCTAGCCTGGATCTATGCCGAGCACGGGGGCGACAAGGAGAAGGCGCTTCAGCTGGCTCAGACGGCCAAGGAGGCACTCCCAGAGGACCCCGCCATCTCGGACACCCTCGGGTGGATCCTCTACAAGCGTGGCGTCTACCAACGCGCCCTGAGCTTGTTGCAGGAGAGCGCCAACAAGATGCCCACCAACGCCGAGGTGCAGTACCACTTAGGGATGACGCACTTCAAGCTGGGCAACAAGGCAGCGGCGAAACAGGCACTCACTCAGGCGCTGAAGCTGAGCCCAACATTCCAGGGAGCGGATGAGGCCAAGACAATCCTGGCCAAAATCGACTAGCTGGGGTTCGGCGTAATCCACCTATGCATGACACAGCAGTTGCAGTGTCATGCAGGAATCCGGCAACTACATGCAACCCTTATGAAAGCTAAACTATTGAAATTATTTCGTTGTCATGGGTGGCATATTCCGTGCTGCTTGACGGTCCGCCAGGGGGCGATGGCCGAAACCTATTGCCAGAGGAAGGGGAAGCATTATGGAAATAGTGAGGAAGCGCAGATGTAGGGCGGGGCTCATCGCATTGATGGCTATATTGGCCGTCGGAACTTTCGCGATGAACGCCGAGGCGGTAGTGACCTATCAGTTGAATAACGTGTTCTCCGGCTCTACACCGGCGGGAGCCGCTCCGTGGGCGACCGCGACATTCCAAAGCGCTGGGGCAAACACGGTTACGCTGACGCTGACGAACAACGCAGGAAGCGGTCAGTTCATCACGGAGTGGGATTTCAACAGCAGTGTCACCAGCGGCCTCACGTTCACTTACGTTGCCGGGAGCTCGACCAAGCCGGCAGCCACCGGCGTCCAGTTGGGTAGTAACTGTTGTCAGGCCGATGGCGACGGACTTTACGATATCGAGTTCGATTTCGCTGCGGCTCAAGCCAGTAGATTCACTGCAGGGACAGTGGTCTACACCATTACTGGTACTGGAATTACCGAAGGGACGTTTAATGAGCTCAGCGCTCCGGCCGGAGGCGCGGGCCCCTTCCACACAGCCGCGCACCTCCAGGGGATTCCAGGCACGGTGGCTGGGGTCACCTGCAGCGGATGGATTTCCGACACTGTGGCCGGCTCGACCAATGGCACGACCAACGGTCCGTGCACTACTGTCGCGGAGCCGTCAGTCTTGCTGTTCAGTGGGCTCGGGTTGGCATTCGTGGGTGGCCTCTGGAGGCGCATGCGGACGCGGCCTGCCTAGAGAGAACAAGACCGGGCCCCGACAACGCGACCGGCCCCCTCCAATCTAGGCAGGAGGGGCGGACGTGTGCCCAATACCCGAAGACGTGGTCTCGATCGGGAGCCCCCGAAGCGTAGGGAACATAAGCGTCCGTTCTCGGTCAGGCGGGCGTGGACCTAGGCAGTCCCGGGCTGCGGCACAGCGCAAGCACATCGGCACGCCCAAGGCAAGGCTGCGGCCCTTCAGACGCTCCTGGGTGCTCTGACGCCGGCAACGGTCGCGGCGCTTCGCATCGGTTTCTCCGCGTCGGCGAGCGACGCGACTGGCGGTCAGCCCCTGAACCCGTCACGCTTTTGCTCGCGGTCACCGCTGTCGCCGGGCTATCGTTCGCAGCATGGAGATGGCCGAACAAGACCTTCTAGACGCGGCATGGCATATCAGCGATTCCCCCACAACAACCCCGCGGGTAGCGATTCACGGGTCCTATCCCTACCAAGCGAAAATCTCCAGCAAGCCCCGACTATGACCTCGTCAATCGGTCGAACGCTCGAAAGCCAAAGTGGCCAATGAGGTGCTCGGCCAGCTCGAGCCGCATCATCAACTCCCCGATCTTCGCCCGGGGGAGGGTGAGCTCACACTCCTCTGGCTCGGCGCGCGTCTTGAGCCCCGCGTGCCGGTATCCAGGAACACCCGCTTCCAATTCTCCCGTTCGTGGGCAGGGATCTGGCTGTCCCGCGAGACCGCGTCCAGGGGCGCCGCGGAGCAGCCGCAGCACCAACTCGGTCTTTCGCTGCACGCTCCACCGCTCAGGGAGTTCCATGCCCCCGCTGGCCACCGCCTCCTCCGCCGGCGCTGTCGTCGGCTTCCGCGCCTTCTTTCCCATGTCGGCCTCCTTGGTCACCATGATCATTAGTCAAACCAGTGTCCAAAGAAACCGGGTCCAATTTACTTAGGCTCTTCGACGGGAGCGTTGAGATCCTCGCTCGACGCTCCCGCCGGTGAACGGCTACGGCCGGCGCACGGCGCCGTTCGCAATCCAGCGCCGGCCCGAGGATCCCACAGGGCCTCTTGTTTGGCTGAATCCCGCTTCCACTAGCTTAGCTAGTTTCTGTCGCGAAACGGGGTTTTGCGAACAAATCTGAGGGATTTTCGCACACGAAACTCGCCCCTGGTGACGTTGGTAGGCCGAGGGGTGAAGAGGATCGGGGTGTGAGCAGGACGACGGGGGCGCCGTGATTACTTCCGCGACCGTGGGCATCGCGGGTTCGTCGGCGAGGCAGACACCCTCGCCGTGGGGCTCCCAGCGGGGTGGCGGGCGGCTACGCGGCGCGCGGCGCGCCGACTCAGGAGGTCGGCGATCCGCAGCAGGTTGTTCGCCAGCACGGCGGCGCCCACGAACACCTCGAACCGCTCGCGCCCCTCGAGCAAGCAGCGTCGCATCCCGCGGCCGCGCAGGAGGACCGAGATGCGGCCTTCGATGCCGGCGCGAAAGCGCTGCCCCTGCTTGAACGCCCGGCTCTTCTCGTAGGCGGTGCGCTCGTCGGTCTTCTTCCCGCCCCGCTGGGGGACACACTCGGTGCGCACGCCGGCGGCGGTCAACGCCTCGACATTGTCCGGCGTGTAGAACCCGCGGTCGGCCGCGTAGAGGGCGGGGGCGCATCCGAAGGTGGCCTGATGCTGGGCGAGCGACGGCGGGACGTGGACCTCGTCGACCGGATTGCCGTCGAGCACACGGTAGTCGGTGAGGAGGCCGTGGCGGCTCTCCGCCAAGAAGACCTTGTGGCCGAACTCGACCGGGCGCGTCACCTTCCCGCGCTTGAGGAGATCGGTGTGGGGCTCGAAGATGGAGAAGAGCTTCTCGTGCACGGGGACCGGGGCGTTCTCGAGCACGCGGCGGTGGGTTTGCGCGATGACCCGGTCGGCCAGGCCCCCGAAGTGCTCGATCTCGCCGCACACGCCCGTAACGAGGGCAGCGACCAGCGGATCGCGGGGCGGGGCCGCCCGGGCCGCGGCGACCGCGGCGCGCGCCGCCGCCACAACGCCCGCGGTGACGCCGAGGAGATCGCGGTACTTGCGCCTCTGCTGGCGCGGGCGCTGCGCCGGGGTCAGGCGGCTGATCTCCTGCATGCGCCGCCGCGCCCGGCGCGTGCGGTCCGCCCATCCGCGCCGCGCGCCTGGCACGTGCTCGCCC
>DASXTD010000565.1:0-2285 GCA_036505655.1 Chloroflexota bacterium | reverse complement strand
GTGCAGGAGACAAGGACTCCCTCTCCCTCCCAGGGGGCTCGGGGGGCGAATGGCCCCCCGACTGGATCGAAAGGGACGGCGTGAGAGCGTTACTTGTTTTCGGCGCGCTAGTCATCGCGGCGTGCACGCCGGGTGGGGCGGCCAATCAGGGAGCCGCGAAGAGCGCGCCGGCTGTGCCGAACCGAGTATTGAGTATCGCGGTGCGGACGGAGGGCGAATCGCTGGCGGCGAAGGCGTTGTCCAATGCGGGCATCAACATCATCCCCTCGACGCCCTTCAACGCTGGGCTGGTCTACCACGATGCCGCGGATGTGCCCCACGCCGAGTTGGCCAGCGAGCTCCCACAGCTCAATTCCGACACCTGGCGCGTGCTACCTGATGGCCGTATGGAAACGACCTATCGGTTGAAGCCCAACCTCGCTTGGCACGACGGCCAGCCGCTCACGGCCGAGGATTTCGGGTTCGCGTTCCGAGTGTACTCGACCCCGGCGCTGGGTACGGCAGCTAGCTCGACTCCCATCAATCAGATCGAGCAGGTGGTGGCGGTCGATGTGGGCACGATTCTGATGCGCTGGAAGAGCGCCTTTGCTGACGCAGGCGATCTGCAAGCGGGCAAGTTTCAGGCGCTGCCCCGCCACCTTCTGGAGGAGCCGTTCGCCAACCTGGCTCCGGATGCATTCGCGGCGCATCCCTTCTGGACCGCGCAGTACGTCGGACTGGGACCGTATCGGGTCACTCGCTGGGATCGTGGAGTTTTCTTGGAGGCGGAGGCGTTCGACCGCTTCGTGCGCGGCCGACCGAGGATCGATCGCATCAAGGTGATGGCGATCCCCGATCCCAACGTGGTGCTCACGAACCTGCTGGCTGGCGACGTACAGGCGACCGACAGCGCGGCGCTGAGCTTCGAGCAGGGGTGGACGCTCAAGAAAGAGTGGGAATCGCAGGCCGCCGGAACCGTTGAGTTCAACCGCGGCAGCATTCGGCGGCAGGAGAACCAATTCCATCCGGAGCGGGCGAACCCGGCCGCGATCCTGGATATCCGGGTCCGGCGTGCCCTGGCCCACACCATGGATAAGCAGAGCATCAGCGATGCCCTATTCCAGGGACTGGACGCCCATGCGGACACTCTGCCCAATCCAGCGCTCGACTATTACTCCGAGATCGATCGGTCGCTCACAAAGTATCCGTTCGATCCCACGCGGAGCGAGCAGCTCATGAGGGAAGCCGGCTACTCCAGGGGTACCGATGGCTTTTTCCAGAGCTCGACCGAAGGAAAGCTGAATTTCGAGACCGAGATTCTGTCGGGCTCGGAAAACGAGGCTGTGATGAGCATCATGGCGAGCACCTGGCGCAAGGCGGGATTCGAAATCACCGAGACGGTGCTGCCGGCCGCGATGGTCTCCGATCGCGAGCTGCGGGCCCACTTTCGCACGATGTTTACCTCGGATACGGGCGACTTGCCGGCGCTCGGCACGGCCGGCATCCCCACCCCGGGGAATCGATGGACGGGCAGCAATCGCGGGTCCTGGTCGAATCCGACCTACGATGGGATCGTGGCGCGGTGGGAGGGCAACCTAGATCGAGCCGAGCGGAATGGGCTGATGGTCGATCTGGCTCGCATCTACAGCGAGGACCTTCCCTCAACGCCGATCTACTACCGGGTCACCGCCACGCCGCATCACGCTTGTCTGACCGGGCCGTCCGATGGCGTCGCGGACCTGCATCTCTGGCAATGGACCTGCTGAGGAAGTGCAAGCGCGATCGAGGACAGCTCGCAGCGTCGACTTCACCCGGCTTGCCCAGCAGTTCGAGCGGGTCATGGTTACCGCCGTGTTCCAGCCCTGGGCGGCAGACCTCATCGAGTCGGTCGGGGTAGTCGCGGGATCGCGGGTGCTGGACGTTGCCTGTGGCACCGGCATCGTGGCGCGTCTGGCAGCGCCCAGGGTCGGTCCGGGCGGCCGAGTGGCTGGGCTCGACCTCAACGAGGCCATGATCGCGGTAGCCCAGTCTCAGGCACCGCCGAATGGACCGATCATCGAATGGCGCCAGGGAGACGCGGTGCGTTTGCCCTATGCGGACGGAGCGTTCGATGTGGTGCTATGCCAGCAAGGGCTGCAGTATATGTCTGAGCCGGTACCTGCCCTGGAAGAGATGAAGCGGGTGGTGGTGCGCGGCGGGCGGGTGGGCTTGAGCGTATTTGCTCAGAGCATCGGCTACGAGTTACTGGAGCGGACCATTGCTCACGTCGTGGGCGCCGCGGCTGCCCGCGCGATGCAGGAGCCGTT
>DASXTD010000564.1:0-2823 GCA_036505655.1 Chloroflexota bacterium | reverse complement strand
CGCTGAGTTCTTCGGCCTGGAACGGGGATGGCCACATTTCGACCTGGACCCGCTAAGGTAGGAGGCGCAGAATGCCTCATGACCCAACGGCAGGTAGATCCTAGGAGTTCAATTAAAGTGACTGGACACCTCTCGCTGCGCGTGATCCGGGGGGTAACTGGGCGAGCGGCCGAGGTCACCGACGCATTTTATGAGGTCCAAGAATTTGCTCAGGGCTTGGCTAACAGCGATGGACCGACAGACTGGAAGGCCGTCCTTGGCGAGACACACGTTGCGCGAGTCCTTGAGCGCCAGGTACGCGCAGCCGCAACCCGAGGTCTCCGCGGTCCATACTTTAGGTGCCAGGTATTCTCTCCGGGTGAGACCCCACGGCCCTCCGATTTCGGGCCGCCTCCTCGCAAGAGCCAAACTGCACCTGGCAGGTACAAGGAGCTAGGGGAGCGGGTTCTCTACTTGTCTCGTAGCGCGGCTGTCGCGATGGCAGAGCGGGAGCCATGCGAGCCTGCAGAAGTGCTCTGGGTTCAGGGCTATGACCTAACTTTCAATGAACTTCCCATCCTGCGCCTCGACCAAGATTTCGAGCGGCAATTTCCGGAATTACAGTGTTTCTTAACCTTCAGTGAGTTCCTGAGCGCCGAGCCTCCCGACTTTTGCCTCAATCCCTACAGGCCAACTCACTTTTTGAACACTATCTGTCGGCGTCTGAGTATCGCTGGAGTGGAGTACCCAAGCACGAAAGGCGGATACAGGGACCGCCCTTTCGAGGCAGTAAACCTCGCGCTATATGGCAAAGCTATCGACCGCGCACGCTCCATGAGGCGCGGGGTGCCGAGCCGCTCTAAAGTCGGCTAGGTGACCTTGCCCCCGGTTTTCGCGCATTCATGATTTGGATCCGATCGGCTCGAATCGAACTGTGGCCGTAGCGGATCAGATCTTGTCCCAGGTGAGGATGTTCCAGCCGATGGCGCCGCCGGTGACGCCCGTGATGCCTTTGAGGACGTAGGCGAAGTTGAGGGTCCAGTGGAGGGGCATGATGGGGAGGTCGTCGAAGACGACGGCGAGCAGGTCGCGGTGGGCGGCGACGCGCTGAGCCGGATCGATGGCGACGGCTAGTCGTTCCTGGACGGCATCTGCCTGGCGGCTACTGTAGCCCTGGCTGTTCCGGCCCTGCCAGCGATTGGCGGGGCCTGCGATGGCTCGCGAGTGCAGCCGATCACCGCTGAAGAGATCCTGGGCGGGCGGACCGATCAGGACCCCGCCAGGATAGGTGCCTGTGAGCTCACGATCGGTGAGCTTGGCAGCGGGTATTGAAAACAGCTTGGCCTGGACGCCCACGGCCTTCCAGTAATCGATCAGAATCTGAACTTCGCTGTCGAAGCCGGGGCGCGCCCACAGCTCGGTCTCGAACTGCCCGCCATCGGGTGTGTGAACCAGAACGCCATCTGAGCCGCGAGTCCAGCCGGCCTGGCTGAGCAACGTGAGCGCGCGCTGAGGATCGTACGGATATTGCGGGATCGCCGATTCGACCTGGCCGCGGAGCGGATTATTGGGCGAAAACCAGCTATCGGCGATGGGCACCAGGCCCTCGGAGACGGCCTGGGTTAACGCCTGGCGGTCGATGGCTTGAAAGAGCGCATGGCGCACGGCGGCCGAAGTCACGCCATTGGCCGGCCGAGCGAATTCCGTGCGTTGCTGGATCTCCAGGTACCACATCGAGTCCGCCGTGTCGGTGGCCACTGTGTTGCCGGTGCCTTCCCAGCGGCGTCGTACTTCGAGCATGGCGCCGATGTCCGACGTGTTGGGGACGCCGACATCGACCGCTCCCGACAGAACGTAGGAGACCAACGCGGAATCGTCGCCCACGAAGCGGAAGATGACCCGGTCCAGCGCCGGACGCCCCAGGTAATAGCGGTCGAAGCGCTCGAATTCCGCGGATGAGCCCTGGTCCCATCTGGCCAAGCGGAATGGGCCTAGCCCCACGAAGTCGGTCGTGAAATAGGCGCTGTTGAGAAACGTTGCCGGGTCGTTCTGTTGGTAAATCTCTTCTAGCAGATGCCGAGGGGCGGGCCCAACGCCCGGCGACCGATCTGCGTCTACCGACGTATCGGACCAGCGAATGACGAATGTGGTCGAGTCAGGCGCACTGGCGGAAGCCATCTGGCGCAGGCCGGGAATGGCGGCGGTGCCGGCGAAGTCGCGAATAAGTGTCAGCGAGAACACCAGATCGTCGGCCGTGAAGGGGGTGCCGTCGTGCCAGGTGATGTTGGGACGGAGCTTCCAGGTCGTCTCCATGGTGCCATCGGGGAAAACGCGCCAGGTCTGGCGATCGATGGACGGCAGCTCGGCGGCCAGCTGGGGCCGGTATTCACCCAGGTTGTCCTTCACGACCAGCGCGTCGTGGATCAGGGGACGAAACTCCTGGGTGGGCCGGGTCGCTCCGCCCAGACCGAGGGTGGGGCTCAGCTCTTTGGGCTCCAGGAGGGTACCCCACACAAGCATTTTGGGGCCGGTGGTAGGTGGGCTTGAAGTGATGGTTGAGGCCACGGGCGAGCTGGCTGGGGCACAGGCAAGCGCGACCGAGATGAGCAATGCCCAAATTCCGAGTGTGCTTAAACCAAGGTTCCCTGAAGAAGTCTGGCCGCCCTCACCCCAGCCCTCTCCCAGAGGGAGAGGGGGCAACCTTGTGCGGCGCCAGCGTGGGCTCATGCTTTCAGGGTCAGCGAAAATCAGTGGGCGTAGTCGTGCCAGTCGACCTGGCCGGGCACGACGAGATCCTTGGCGAAGGGTTGTAAGCGGTGCTCGGTGGGCGCGCGGAGGACGCCG
>DASXTD010000563.1:0-1988 GCA_036505655.1 Chloroflexota bacterium | reverse complement strand
CGGTGACCTTGGGCAGCTGGTCGTCGGTCAGGCCGGCGTAGCGGGCCGCCGGCGGCGAGTATTGCTCCTTGACGATCATCGCGCCGTCGGGGATCGTGCCCTGCCTCCTGCCGAGGAGCCACTGCATGATCTTGGGCGAGTAGTAGATCCTCACCGCCGGATGGTTTCCGTAATAGACGCCCTGGAGGAACGGCCCCGTGTCGCGCACGCCCTTGTCGACGCACCATTTCAGGCGCTGGTAGTCACCGCGCTGGAGGAAGCCGAGGACCTGCTTCTCGAAGTCGACGAACTGAGCCGCCGGCAGCGTGCTCGGCAGCGGCAGCGAGTGGTCGTTCCCGCCCAGGCACACTTCCCCGCGGCGGGGGATCGGACTTACGGGGCTCCTGGTCGCCGCTGCGAGCGGACCCTTGGGTTCCCCAGCCAGGCCGGGGAAGGCAAGGAACAGAACGGTCAAGAGCGGGCCGGCGACGCGCAGAAACACCCTCGGGCGCCTCCGACGTCTGGTATGCACAGGGTTTCTTAGGGCGCGAGCGACCGATTCGTCAAGCTCGAAATTGTGAGCACCGCGCCCGCTCACAAAGGCGGCCCGCAGCTCAGAGCGCATAACGGCGATCGGGCGTTAGCCAGCCCGCCGTGTCGTCCGCGGTCTCGCGGTCGCCGAACGAGGCGAGCCGTTCGCTAGCGGTAGACGAGGACCGCCACGATGACCGCCAGCTCCACTACGATCGAGATCACAGCGGAGATCATCACGGGCCAGGCCCGATGGACGACGCTGTAGACAAGCCAGAGCGCCGCCGAAGCCACGAACAGCGACCACGTGAGCAAGGAGACGCCCGCCGTCTGGTGCGTCGTAATGATCATGTGGAGCTGCGGCAGGGCCGTCAGCGGCCCTACGAATCCATTCACGAACGCGACCCCGTCGAGGAACCGCAGGCCGGGCCCGTACGCGAGCGGCGGCTCGGCGGTCCGCCCCTGTCTGATCTGTCGCTGCCAATGAAGATGGAGGTGTCCCAGACCGATTGTCATCGGACGCGATTATAGTCGACGATCCGTTCACCCTGCGCCTCCTGGGCGAGATCGCCTCGCATCATGCCCGCCCCGACGTGGCGGCGGCCGCAGCGCACTATGGGGCCGCGATCACCCTGGCCTCCGAGCTCGACATGCGCCCGCTCGTGGCCCACTGCCACCTCGGCCTCGGCAGGCTCTACCGGCGGACGGGTAATCCCGGGCAGGCCCAGGAGCACCTGACCACCGCGCCGGCGATGTACGGCGAGATGCGAATGACGTACTGGCCGGAGAAGCTCGAGAAGGGGATGTAAGGCATCATGTGCCGCAGCGCTCATGTGCTGACGCTTGCGCTGAATCTTGGCGGGAGTCGCTCTTGTGGAGGATTCGTCGGTCACGGCCATGAATGATGAAGCACGGGAAAGCCCTCCAGGCTTTCCGGCACGCACGGGCACCCCCGACCCCGTCTCGGGACGTCTCCGAACGCGCAGCCAAGCGCACGTGGAGGACTTCTGGCGCGCGATCGACCCAAATCGCTCCCCGCGACCATTGAGGACAGGGGTAGCGGACGCAGTAGCCGCTAACCCCTTTGCGTTCCCCAGGAATCTGCGGCTACTACTTGCAGGGCGGCGCCTGTTTACACGCCGTGATTCGCCATGTGTGGCCGACGTCGCCCCCATCCCAGCCAGGAAAGGGCCAGTCCGCGATGATCTTGGGGTCCACGATGACCTCGATGAAGAGGTCGAACAAGGGGATGGTCTCGAAGTTTTCGAACTTGTAGTTGCCGATCTTGCGCAGCTGGGCATCTCTGGCCTTGGCATCGGTAATCTGCAGGAGGTCTTCCCACATCTTGTAGATCTCATCGGTCTGAAAGATATGTCCGATGCCCTTGCCGACGTTGAAGACAGCGATCTGCGGCTCGACCGCCTTCTTCGACGGGGGGACCGCCCAGAGATAGCCACTGGCTTCGCGCTTCTGCAACT
>DASXTD010000562.1:0-4964 GCA_036505655.1 Chloroflexota bacterium | reverse complement strand
CGACTTTGATCAATGCGTAGACGTCTGTGATGGAAGTCGGCTCGGGCGAGGTCATCACGATCACAGAATCCGCGGCGAGCAGGAAGCGGACGACGTTATCAGAGATGCCAGCCGCGGTGTCCACCAAGACGAAATCGGAATCTTGCGCTAGGGCAACCAGGACATCAGTGGCGGCTTCCCGCCCTTTAGCCGAAAGATTGGCTAGCTCCCAGATACCCGAACCTCCGGGCAGCAGGCGCACATTGTGCCGTCCTCCGAGGGTTACCTCCTCGAGCGTCTTACTTCCCTCGATCACGTGGGCCAGGTTGTAAATCGGGTGTAGCCCGAGCATGACATCCACGTCCGCTGTGCCTAGATCAGCATCCACTATGGTCGTACGCTCACCCATGCTGGCCAGGGCTACCGCAAGGTTGACGACCAGGCTGCTCTTACCCACCCCGCCCTTTCCGCTGGCGACAGCCATGATCTGCCCGCGGGCAGGTGGGGTTGGCCCGTCCGCCTCCGCCGGTGCGTGCTGGGCGAGAGTACCCAACTCAACGGGCTCCCAGTCGGTTACGCTCACGCGGCGACCTCATCCGCTACGACCAATTCTGCCAGGCGTTGGGCTGTGGCGATCTCCAGGTCGGCAGGCACGCTCTGTCCAGTGGTCAAGTAGCTTACGGGTTTCCCTAGCTTGTGGACGAAGCTCAGAGCCGGTCCGAGGTGAGTCGCCTCGTCAATCTTGGTCAGCACCATGGCATCGATGGGCAGATCGCCGAACGCGGTCGCCACTTCAAGCATGGCACCGTAGTGCATCGTGCAGGAGATAGCGAGGTGGACCTTACAGTGGGGCACCTGGCGTAGGAACTCGCGGGACTCCGCGATCAAGGGCCGATTCCGGGCACCGCACCCGGGCATGTCTAGCAGCACGAGATCAGAGTCCGTCAGGTTCCCGAGGATCTTGCCGAGATCGAGCGGACTATACGCGACGTAAAACGGTACCCCCAGGAGCTCGGCGTAGCTCCCCAACTGCTGGGTTGCGCCGGTCTTGTAAGTATCGAGATTCACGAGGCTGACCTTACGTCCGCGCGTGATTTGCGACGCGGCAATCTTGGCGACGGTGGTCGTTTTTCCTACTCCGGTCGGTCCCGCGATTGCCAGAAGCCGTTGGCTCCCCTTGCGAAAGCGGAGAGGGCCGGTCGTGCGAATGCGCTGTGCAATCTGCCCGGCGATGGCTTGGCGCGCCAGGGCAGCGGAAGTCCACATCGTCGGTCCGTTTTCAGTGACCGCAGCTGTAATTAGCTCGAGGGCTAGTCCTTCGTCGACCGCCTGAGCCCTCAGCACGTTCCACAGAGGCCGAATGGGTGAAGCGGGCGCTTCCGTCTCGCCGTTAGGAGAGCCTCGATCGGAAGCCGCGGCAAGTGGAGCAGGGCGAGGCGCTGCGCCCGAGGCGGGTGGCTCTGAGAGGCTGGCCGGCTCGCGCCCGCCGTTCGCTCGGTCGTCCGTCTCGTTGCTTGCAACCACCTCGATTTCGAGCATCGCGGCCGAGCCCCCGGAGGCCCTGCGGACCCAGCGCGTCTCTAGGATCAGTGCCTCTGGGCCCAATTCGGTCCGAATTTGCTCGAGGGCAGCCGGCATGTTCAAGGCTCGATACGCTTTAACCATTGTCTTCCTCCAGTTCGATGGCGCCCTCGGACAGCGCCTGGAACTCCGGGGCGACCTCTGCATAGGCGAGGACGGGCACAGTAGCCAAGCTTCGCTCTGTAAGTCTCCTTAATGGAAGCCGCACCCTGGTCGAGCAAAGCAGCACCGGTTGCTTGCCTTGCAGCATGAGCGTCTCTACCTGACGCACAGCCTGCTGCACGATGCTCTGCGTGAGTTCCGGCTCGAGGGCGACGACCATGCCACGCTCAGTCGTCTCGACCGAAGAGGCAATGGCTCGCTCGGCGTGCGGCCCCAGCGTAATGCAGTGAAGCACGCCGGCGTCGTCCTTGAACTGGTTGGAGATGGAACGGCCCAATGCTTGCCGGGCGATCTCGGTGAGCATGTCGAGGTCGTGTGTGCCTCGCGAACGATTGGCTAAAGCTTCCAGGATCAAGATCAAATCCCGGATCGAGATACGCTCGCGGAGTAGGTTTTGCAAGACCTGCTGCACTTCGGCAACGGAAAGCACGGTGGGAATAAGGTCGTCCACGAGCGCGGCCGATTCCGCCCGAACGTTGTTCAGAAGCTTTTGGACTTCTTGGCGGCCGAGCAGGTTCGGGGCTTGGGTCCGAAGAACCTCGGTCAAGTGGGTCGTGATCACGCCCAGTGGATCTACGACGGTGTAGCCGAGAACCTCGGTCTGGGTACGGTCATCGGTGGTCACCCAGGTTGCAGCCAGGCCGAAAGCCGGCTCCGTAGTCTGGATGCCGTCGATGGGCGCAAGAGGTCCGTTGGGGCTCAGGGCGAGAAAGCGACTGGGATAGACTGAGCCTTTGGCAATACCGACGCCGCGCAGCTTAACCACATATGCGTTTGGATCGAGTTGAAGGTTGTCGCGCACCCGAATTGTAGGCACCAGGATGCCGAGCTCGGTGGCGAGTTGGCGGCGAATGCGGCCAATCCGGTCGAGTAGGTTGTCCGCTGCCTGCGGATCCACGAGTGGAATGAGATCGTAGCCGATCTCAATCTCCAGCGGGTCCACCTGGAGCAGGGTGGCTAACTGCTCGAGTTGCTGGGCGCCGTCGGTCCCGATTCGGGCGGGCGCCAGCGGTTCGGCCGTTTCGGTCAGGCGGCGAGACCGGATGAAGGCCATGGTCAGGAGGAATCCTCCCAATGCCATGAACGGTATCCGCGGTAAGCCGGGCACAAAGCTGAAGGCAATAAGCAGTGCGCCAGCGATTCCGAACATACGTGGGTACGAGGAGAGCTGGCGGAGGGTGTCCGCACCGAGATGCGAGTCCGAGGCCGCCCGAGTGACCAGGATGCCTGCCGCGGTGGATATCATCAGCGCGGGAATCTGGGTCACCAGACCGTCACCGACGGTCAAGATCGTATAGGTCGCGGCAGCATGGCCAAGATCGAAACCCCGCTGGGCGACGCCGATAGCGAAGCCCCCCAGGATGTTGACCATGACGATCAGGATGCCGGCGATCGCATCGCCGCGCACGAACTTGCTGGCGCCATCCATCGCGCCATAGAAGTCCGCCTCGGCCTCGATGTCTGCCCGGCGACGACGCGCCTCGTCCTCATTGATGATGCCAGCGTTGAGGTCGGCATCGATGCCCATCTGCTTACCTGGCATCGCGTCCAGGGTGAAGCGAGCCGCCACCTCGGCGACCCTTTGGGCGCCGTTTGTGATCACGACGAACTGGATCACCACCAGGATAATGAACACCACGACGCCCACCACGTAGTTGCCACCAACCACGAAGTTACCGAATGCGTTGATCACTTCGCCTGCGTTGGCCTGGAGCAGAATCAATCGACTGGCCGAAATGTTAAGGGCGAGCCGAAGGAGGGTGACGAGCAGCAAAAGTGAAGGAAACACCGAGAAATCCAGCGGTCTGCGCGCATACGTGGTCACCAGGAGAATCGTCAGGGCAAGTGAAAGGTTCGCGATCAGCAGGAGGTCCAGCAGCCAGGTAGGCAGAGGAACGATCATGAAAAGGACAATCGCCACTACGCCGAGCGCGAGCGCGATATCGCTGTGGCGGACGATGCGGTCGAAGCCGGTGTCGGTTCTGCCTGGGGCGGCGATAGCGGCCATTTAGGCAAACCTCCAGCGCGGGCCCTTTAGCCGGTAGACGTAGGCCAATAGCTCGGCGACGACCTGGTAGAAGGCGCCCGGAATCTCTCCTCCGACGTCCACCGACCGATAAAGGGCCTGCGCGAGGGGCTTATTCTCAACAATGGGGATGCCAGCCGAGCGGGCTAGCTCCTTGATGCGTTCAGCGATGAGCCTCTCACCCTTAGCCAGAACACGCGGCGCACGACTTCCCAACTCGTACTTCAGCGCAATGGCGAGGTGGGTTGGGTTAGTGATCACGACGTCCGCGGAGGGGACTGACTGCATCATGCGGCGCAAAGCCAGCGTGCGGGCATATTGACGCATGCGTCGTTTGATTTCCGGGCTGCCCTCGGTAGACTTGAGCTCTTCCTTTGTTTCCTCTTTGGTCATCTTTGAACGCCGGGTGAACTGCCAACGCTGGAACACGTAGTCGGCGGCGGCCAAGAACAAGAAGGCGACCGCGACGCGCATCATCAGGTCGGCGGCCAACGCTACTGTCCATGACATACCGCTCATCAAATCCGTGCGGAGCAGCGTCAGAATCGTTTCCTGCTGGGTGGAAAGCGCCTGATAGACGACCGCCGTAATGACAACGAGCTTCACCACGGACTTTGCGAACTCAACCAAGCCCATAATCGAGACCAGCCGTTTGATTCCGGCGATCGGGCTCATGCGTGACGCCTGGGGCATGATCGCGTTGGGGGTGAACAACGCCCCGACCTGAACGAGGTTGCTCACCACCCCTACCACCATGGCGACCAGGAAAAGAGGAGCAAGGAGGAGCGCTGCGTGGAGCGCGAGGTCTGTGAGCTGAAATCGCAACGCATCCAAATCGGTGGAAACCGATGCGGGATGTAACAAGCTAGTCCGGAGCGTGTTGGTGAGGCTGTCGACAATCTGAGGTCCAGACAAGCGGAGTGTGATGGCCCCCGCCAGAAGGCTGACCGCGACCGGTATCTCCTGGCTTCGAGGCAGGTTACCCTGGTGCCGAAGTCGGTCGAGGTGTCGTGGCGTGGGGGCTTCACTGCGCTCGCCATCAGCCATCTAGAGGCTCCCGACCATTGTCAATATGTTGCGCGCGCCCAGATCCATCTGGTCCCTCATGAAGGAGATGGTCGCGGGGAGCGCGAAGCTCAAGGCCAACATGCCTACCAAAACCTTGAGAGGGAGACCCAAAAAAAACACGTTCACTTGCGGGACTGCGCGAGATGTG
>DASXTD010000561.1:0-3718 GCA_036505655.1 Chloroflexota bacterium | reverse complement strand
ACCGGAATCAAGGGCGGTGGTTACTACGAACCCCAGTACGACCCGATCTTTCAGGCGGCCGAGGAAACCGGGACCGTGCTCTGTGTCCACACCAGCGCCACCCAGGGGGAACAGCGCACCCATTTCGAGGGCCCCACCGGTGAAGATCCTCGGACATCAACCCTGGGATTTGCCTCACGCCAGGCGCCCGCCCAGCGATTCATGGGCCATCTGATTTTCTCCGGCGTCTTCGACCGCCATCCGAAACTCAAGGTCACCTGCGCCGAATTCGATGTGGGCTGGGTGGCTCACATCTATCAGCTCGCGGATTACATGTTCGGCGACCGCGAAGGGAGCGAGAACAAGCTGTTGCCGAGCGAGTATTTCAAGCGCAACATCTTCTTCACCTTCCAGGACGACCGCGCGGGAGTCCTGACCAGCCCGATCTACGGCGAGGACAATTTCATGTGGGCGAACGATTTCCCACACGCCATCACCACCTGGCCCTATTCCCAGAAGACAGTGGATGCCAATTTCGAAGGCATCGACCCAGCCGTGAAACGCAAGATCTGCCGCGAGAACGCGATCAAGCTCTACGGCCTCGACCTGTAGGGTGCTCAGTCCCGGGGTGCGCAAAGGAGTGCTGAGCCAGGCTCGTCGGCCGTTGCTCGGAGTCGTCGCTCTGGTGCTCTGTGCTGCGTGCTCGTCCGCGGCGCCGGCCGCTGCCCCGAGTGCGGCGCCGCAGGGTGGCGCTCAAGAGCCGTTCGGCACGATCTCGATTGCGTGGCCGCGCGAACCGGGCACGCTGGCGCCCAAGTTTCTGGCGGGCTCAGGGGCCGGTGAGTACAGCTGGTTGTTTAGCTCGGCGCTGGCCGTCCGAGACTTGAAAGGTACTGCACAGCCTATGCTGGCCCGCGAGCTGCCCACGCAGGCTGGGGGTGGATGGGTGATCTATCCGGACGGCTCGATGATCACCACTTATCCTCTTCGCGAGAACGCCCGCTGGCATGACGGAGCGCCGATCACCGCCGCGGATTATGTTTTTGCGTACCGCGTCTACACCGACCCGGCGATGCCGGTGGGTGTGCGGCTCCCTGAAGCGCTGATGTCGAGTGTGGAGGCACCAGACGACCACACGCTCGTAATCAACTGGAAAGAGCTGTACCTGAATGCCAACGCCCTGGGATATCGGCAGCTCCACCCATTGCCGAGCCATCTCCTGGCGGAAAAGTACCGAGCGAACCATGACGGTTTCGCCACCGGCTTGGAGTGGACGTCCGCTTTTATCGGCAGTGGGCCCTTCAAGGTCGAGAACTGGGAGCCTGGATCGTTCATCACCGCTCGGGCCAACCGCGAGTTCTTTCTCGGATCGCCCAAGATCGACCGGATTGACATCCGGCTGATCTCTGATCCCAACACCGTGCTGGCCACCCTCCTGGCGGGCGAGCTCGACATGGTGAGCACCATAAGCCTGGATGCCAGCCACATGATCGTCGCCCGCGACCAATGGGAATCGCGAGGTGAGGGGTACTTGACGACCTGGTCCAAGAGCATGAGCTTCATCGCTTACCAGTTCCGCGAAGTTCCGAGTTGGCAGCGCGCAGTCACCGACCTCCGCGTCCGCCAGGCGCTCAGTCACGCCCTCGACCGCCAGGCCATGACCAATGTGATCACGCTGGGCCTGGGGCCAGTCGCGGACGCCTACGTCGCTCCGAACCAACCGGAATTCGCGAACGTGGATCGCGCGATCACGAAGTACGCGTACGATCCCAGGCGGGCTGCCGCACTCCTGGCTGATGCCGGCTGGCAGCGTTCAGGAGCCACGGGCCCTCTGACTAATGCGGCCGGGCAGTCTCTGGACCTGGAGGTGCGAGGCCCTCAGGAAGCGTTGATCATCGCCGATTATTGGAAGGCGGCAGGGATCAACTCCACTCCCTACGAGATCCCCAAAGCAGTGGCCAATGACCAGGAATTCCTCAACAGTTTCTCGGGCGCGGATACCGCATCGAACACGATCAGCCAAGAGGAGATCTCGGTGGTCTCCTTGAAGCTTCCCAAAGCCGAGCTTGGCTGGCTGGGCTCAAATCGAGGGAGCTTCGTGGACCCGGAGGTGGACCGCCTGTTCGATATCATCACCACCTCGCTCAATCCGACCGATCGCAGCAGTGCCATCGTGGGAGTGCACAAGCGCATCTCGGAACTGGTTCCCTATACCCCAACCTACTACAGCGTCAATTTCGTGCTGACCAGGAACCAGGTTAGGGGCCCGTTCGGCGAGCCCGGCGGCAGCGGGCAGAGTGGCTTCACCTGGAATGCCTGGGAATGGGAGCTCGCTCGCTAGCTAGTCAGATTTAGTCAAGGTGAGGACCGGGGCCAATGCGCATCATGTTTCTGAATCAGAGCGCGAAGAACCCCAAGGAAGACGAGTACCACGAGCGCGTAGAATCGCTGCTCCGCGGCTACGCGTCTCCGGGGACGCAAATTGATCTGTGCTACCCGGATGGCGACTATGACCGCGCCCAGGGTGAAGGCTCCAGCCCGCTCGGTAAAGCGCTGACGACGCCGTCTCTCATTCGCAAAACCGTGTGGGCCGAGCAAAACGGATACGACGCCGTAATTCAAAGCAACAATTTCGACCCGGCGGTCGAGGCCTCCCGGCACGCGGTTCGAATTCCCGTTCTGGGCCTTTGCCGCACGACGATGTTCGCGGCAGCAAACCTCGCGGACCGCATCGGGGTGACGGTTCCCTTCCATGCCAACGTTGTCAGGGCTCGGCGGCTCATGGAGAGCTACGGCGTTCTTCAGCTAGTGACCGACATTCGATCGCTTGACCTCTACTCGGTGCCCGGCGGGGACGATGTTGCGACTCAGCGACCGAAGATATTCAATCGAGCGGTGGAGGTTATGAGGGGTCTGCTGAAAGAAACCGGCGCCGAATGTATCGTTCCGCTAGGAGGCGCGATCATTCCCTACATCGTGGACCCGAAAGACCTGGAGGCGGAAGTGGAGGCCCCGGTGCTGAATCCGAAGGCCATCGGAATCCGCACCGCCGAGATGTACGTCCAGCTAGCGATGACCCACAGCCCGATCACCTACGCACCGGCCACGATCCGAGGTCGCTAGGAGACCTTCGAGGTGACGCCCTCACCCGTCCGGCGGCCGCTGCGCGTCCTTGGCCGGCCTCTCCCAGAGGGAGAGGCAGAAACGACTGCTCCCTCTCTCTCAGAGAGGGGTTGGGTGAGGGCTGGGTAGTCAGCTAGTGCCGGCTGATGAAGCTCAAGAGCTCGCGGTTGAAAGCTTCCGGATACTCATAGTTCAGCGCATGCGCACCCTCCGGAAAAACCACGAACTCGACACCCGGGATATGCGCCGCTTGGCGCCGCATGACCCAGGGCGGTGTCGTCAGGTCCTGGTCTCCCGGCATGAGCAGCGTGGGGACCTGGATGGTTTCGAGCTTGGCAAACGTGATCTCAGTACCTAACGGTTGAACCGGCGCCCCTTCTTGCCGCGCATGCTCATGGATTTCGAGCCACCGTTTGAGGCCCTCGGGGTTCGTCGCCATGTAGCCGGGACTGACCTCCCTGAACTCAGGGGGAAAGTCCCGAAAGCCGGGCAACGTGGTTCGGGCTCGCAAGTCCGCGAGGTCGGGATCTTCGATGGCCCCGGCTCCACCGCTGGCGGCGACCACAAGACTGCGAACCCGGTCCGGGTGCTGGAGGGCGCAGACGTACCCCACGAA
>DASXTD010000560.1:0-2933 GCA_036505655.1 Chloroflexota bacterium | reverse complement strand
CCTCGAGCGGTTCGTCACCATCAACATCCGGATGTGCAGCCTTACGGAAATCAGGTCGGCAGCCGGCTTTCCCATAGAGTCGCAGCAGCTTGGCGAGCGTGCCTCTTAGCTCGCGCCGATGCACGACGGCATCCACCATTCCGTGTTTCAGCAGGAATTCGGAACGCTGCGCGTCCGCGGGAAGTTTCTGGCGGGTGGTTTGCTCGATGACGCGCGGGCCCGCGAACCCGATCAGCGCACCGGGCTCGGCGAGGACGACATCGCCGAGGCTTGCGAAGCTGGCGGTGACGCCGCCAGTGGTGGGATCGGTGAGGATGGAGATACAGGGAACGCGGGCGTTGCCGAGGTTAGCGATGGCCGCCGAAGTCTTCGCCATCTGCATGAGGGAGTAAATGCCCTCGTGCATGCGCGCGCCCCCCGAGGCACTCACAGTCACCAACGGCCGGCGATCCTGGATGCAATATTCGGTGGCGCGGGCGAGCTTCTCTCCGACAACCGAGCCCATGCTGGCGCCCAGAAACCCAAAGTCCAGGACGGCGACCCGCAGCGGCTGGCCTTCGATCTGGCCGGTGCCGGTGAGGATGGCTTCCTGGAGACCCGTTTTGAGCTGCGTCTCGGTCAGCTTGGAGGCATACGTCTGCTCGATGGAGACAAAGCCCAGTGGATCGGCAGGAGCCAGGCCGGCGTCTTCTTCCACCCAGCTCTCGGGATCCAGCAGGAGCTCGATGCGCTTCCCGGCGCCTATCCGCTCATGAAAGCTGCATTTGGGGCAGGTGTGGAGGTTGTTCTCGAATTCGCGGCGGTATATGAGGTCGTGGCATCCGCCGCAGCGCACCCAGAGGTCATCGGGCGGCCCATGGTGGCGGTGCAGAAGGTTTTGCATCAGGAAAGCACTCCGGAGCGACGCTCGCGGCGGCTAATGGGAATGTGACGATCAACTGTTTACGAGCGGAAGCTTAAGCGATTGTCACGGTTGGCGGCAGCCGGGGCAAGCTGAGTATTGCCTGACTGGCGGGCAAAAGAGCGGAGCGGACTCGGATACCAATGTCGAGCGAATCTGGAGTGACCCCCGTTAAAAAGAAGCTACATTGTCAGTATTTGGTAGGCGTTCGTATAGTCGAGCCAGGCGGAGGAGTTCCTGTTGGAAGATATTTCGGGATTCATCCTGGATCGATTCGCTGCGCACATCAAACGCTACCACACGACGCCCATGTTCACTCAGGAGTCGGTTGCCGAGCATTCGCACTTCGTGGCGATGCTCACGCGGATCCTGTGCCAGGTTTTGGAAGAAGCAGGCCGGCCGGTCGATATTCTGCGCGCGGTGGACCTGGCGATGATTCACGACTACGAGGAAGTGATCAGTGGCGACATCATCAGCACCTTCAAGCACTCGGATGCGGAGTTCATCGGGCTGCTGCACCGATTGACTGACAAGGCCATCGACCAGGTTTTCGAGAAGCTGCCCGACGGGCTGGCCCGCTACTACGCGGGGCTATGGCGACAGCATGAAGTGGGAGGCATCGAGGGCGAGATCGTGACGGTGGCGGACAAGCTGGCCGGCCTGGCGTTCGCCCAGGAGCAAGTGCGCATGGGCAACCAGTTCATGGAGCCAGTCTACCAACGCTTTGTGGGAATCGTGGCCTCGGTGCCTTACGACTGGTGGATGCTCGTGCGCGAACGTATCTGCGCGGGCCTGATCGATGAGGGCGCCGACCTCGAAGGCGGCCGCGCGGCGTGGGAAGTCTAAGCCGATAGATCAGATATCGATAGGCTATGGCAGAATGGGGCCATGGAGAATCAGTACACGGGCGTATTTGAGCACGTCGGGGAATGGTGGATCGGACACGTCGAGGAGCTGCCAGGTTGCAACATCCAAGAGCACACGCTAGAGGAAGCTCGCGACAGTTTGACGGAAGCCATCCAGATGATCATAAGTGCAAACCGGGAACTGGCCCAGCGCGAATCGGAGGGCCATGAGGTCGTCCGAGAGTCGCTGGCCGTTCCAGTTGAATGAGGCGCACGGAACTCATCCGTCACCTATCGGCTAACGACTGTATGTTCCTCCGAGAAGGCGGCCGTCACGCCATTTACTGGAACCCGACCAACCGGCATACGAGTGCCGTGCCTCGTCACACTGAGATCCTCGACCCGGTCGCTAACCGGATTTGCAGGGACCTCGGGATACCGCGACCTGGCGAGCAAAAACGGTAAGCCACGGTCGTCACGTCACGTTCTTCGACGGAACTCCCACCTCTCCCCCACTGGACGCGAGATAGAATTAAGTTCATGGCAGAAACACTGCTCGGGTCATTTCCGAACCTGCTCGAGGCTGAGATGACGGCCGAGCTGCTTCGGCGTGACGGAATTTCGAGCTTGCTCAAGCCCCAGGGTTGCGGCTTCGCCAGCCATTTCTTCGCGCTCAACTTCTACGAGCTCTGGGTGGTGGCGGAGGACCTGGACCGAGCCCTCGAGCTGCTCGAGGGACAGACGATCACGGAGCATGCTCCGCCCGAGAAGTCGTGGATCCGAACCGCTGGGTTCCTCGCCCCATTCATCTGGGGCGCGTAGGGACTGACTCAACTCCGCTCGATCGCGATCAAAACGGCTTGCTTGCCTCCGCCGCGGTCACTGGCTCTAGCCGTACTGAGCCCGGTCCGAGGACGGCTTCGGCAGCCTGCTCTAGCTCGGGGCCGCGGTGGATGCGGAGATCGCCGCCCGTGAGACGATAGCGACTGTCGCCCCCTTCGAAGGCAATGGCGAAGGGATCGTCGCCGGGCGATTGCTGGATGATCTGGCGCAGATCACGGAGGCGTTTGGCGTCAGCCTCTGCTTCGCCGCTCTCGCGGAAGATGAAGACCAGCATGTCGTCGTTGGCCTCCAGGGCGACTTCTTCATTGTCATCCCCCAGCCCAACCCTCCCCCGCAAGGGGGGA
>DASXTD010000559.1:0-2057 GCA_036505655.1 Chloroflexota bacterium | reverse complement strand
CAGGGCGGCGTATCTTCGATCTCGCTCTCCGAGTGATAGCATGGCGCCCCTCCCCAAGTGGTGCGGCCTTATATACCATTCATTCCGCAGGTGTCGGCTCATTCCGCAGGTGTCGGCGCGGTTCATACATAACAAGAAGTGATGCGAACGAGCTGTCGCGGTGGTCATCAAAACAACTAGAGTGAGCGGAGCGTCGAGCGGAGCAGGATCGGGCGCCGACTCCGAGGGGTTGGCCAAGTTCGGGCCGTAAATCTACGGTCCCAGATAATGTCGCATCGAGGAGAGCACGGTGCGCGTGAATGACATGGTTGCCATCATCAGCGACCTTCAATCAGAACCAGGGCGGGCCGCCGGAAAGGCGCTCGCGGCGGCCGGGGCCAACGTGGCCGGGTTCTGCTCCTCCGCCAAGGCCGCGGACACTCTGGCGCAGATCGAGTCCGCGGGGGGCAAGTGTGTCCTGGTCGATGGCCGGCCAGCCAATCCAGCTGATGCGGAGCGGCTCGTGAAGGAGACGCTGGTTCAGTTTGGACGAATCGACGTGCTGGTCAACAACGGCGACCCCACCAGTACGCATGGGCGGGTGACGGGCACCATTTTCGACGTCACAGATGAAGAGTTCGATGGGCAGATGGACTCCGATGCCAAGGCCATCATCGTCCTGTCTCGCACCGTAGTTCCAGCCATGGCCAAACAAGGGAGCGGCTCCATCATCAACTTTTCTTCAGTCGCTTCGGCCGGCGTCAAAGGTAGGGCGATGCGCTCCTTGAGCAAAGCGGCCGTGAATGCATTGACCTGCGCCATGGCACTGGATCACGGCCCAGATGGCATTCGGGTCAATGCCCTCCTGACCGGACCTCTGGGCGGACCGCAATTCTCCCCTGAGCAGGTTCAGCAGCTCGCCAGCGAGGCTGCCCTCAAACATCTACACACCCGCGACGACGAAGCTAACGCCATCCTGTTCCTCTCCTCGGACCAATCGCGGTCCATCACGGGCGCGCTGATCCCCTTGGACGCGGGCCGTTCGCTTGCGCAGCACTGATCCAGTAGCACACCCGGGGAGGCGATCGTCATGCTGACCAGAGAACAGAACGAGCTCCTTTGTCGCATCGGCCCGGGTACGCCGGGGGGCGAGTTCCTGCGCCGATACTGGCAGGCGGTGGGTTTCTCATCTGATTACAAACCCGGCGGCCAGCCCAAGGAGGTGCGCTTCCTGGGCGAGGATCTAGTCATGTTCCGCGACACCGAGGGGCGCATGGGCCTGCTCGGCCTGCGCTGCTCGCACCGTCTGACCAAGCTGGCCTATGGCCGAGTCGAGGACGGCGGGTTACGCTGCCCGTTCCACGGCTGGGTCTACGACGTGGAGGGTCACTGCATCGAGCAACCCGCCGAGCCCACTCCGTTCGCCGACCGCATCCGCCACCCCTCCTACCCCGTCGAGGAGCTGGGCGGAGTCCTTTTCGCCTACTTCGGCCCCAGGGATAAGAAACCGCTCCTTCCCCGCTACGAAGTTCTGGTGCGCGAGGATGGCCACCGCGACCATTGCTACTACTGGTCAGATGGCAACTACCTGCAGCACCTCGAGGGGGCCATCGACACCGCTCATTTCGCTTACCTCCACCAGGACCGCTGGTCTCAGGTGAAGCACCGCTTAGCCGAGTTGCCCAAGCCCAAGATCGACAGTGGCGAGACCGAGTATGGGTACTGGCACCGGTCGGAGCTCCCCCACGTCCGCTTCGACAACGTTCTGACCGTCTTCAGCCACTTCTTCATGCCCGCTGGCTTCCTGCTCGTGCGCGGCAGCTTCGAAAGTGGCGGACGTGACAAGATCAAGAAACGCCAGTCCTGGTACACGCCGATCGATGACTCGCACACGCTACGGATCGAGGCGGGCTGGGGACCCGAAGGCACCGACCCAGGTATCCCGCCCGGTGAAGCGCGGCCTGGTGAAGAGTGGGGCAATCCCAAGTCGCTCGATTACTACCGAGACTACGACAACGTCGATACGATCCATGGGATCCCGATGAACCAGTTCCGATCACAGGACATCATGGTCAATG
>DASXTD010000558.1:0-7248 GCA_036505655.1 Chloroflexota bacterium | reverse complement strand
TCCACAGGCCCTTCGGGTTATCCACAGCGGGCAAATTGGGGGCTGACCGTCACAAGTCGCCTACGGTACGGTCTCCGATGAAAGCCGTCCGGCACCCATGGTGTGCGCGACGGGACTCTGGGGAGCGGGGAAGCGGGTACGGGATGACGGACGTTGGCGACCTGAGCGGCAAGATCACCAGACTCGACGCAGAAGGATTGGAAACCTGGTTCGGCCGAATCGGTCACATGGCCGAAGCAATCGGCGCATCGTTGAAAGATCCGCCTGACGGTGCCACCACAGTGATAGGGAAGGACCGTCGGCTGCCCGGCGCTAGGCGGCTTGGCGTCGGCCACAGCACAGGTATTGACCAGGCGGTGAGGCTGACCGAGGACATCTCCATGCTGGTGCGCCGGCTGCGCTCCGCCGGCAGCAAGGTGATCGACGCGCATGCGACCGCAGATGCCGATAACGCGTCCGGCTTGCGCAAGGCCGCTGACTAGGCCTGAGCGATGGCCGATGCAGTTGACGGAGGCTCGCCCGGTTCGGGAATGCCTGCATACATGTATGAGCAACTCCGCGAGATGGTGTTCGGGGATGACCCAGATGCGGTACGGGACGTTGGTGAATGGCTGCGTGGTCGGGGCCGCTTGATCGCGGAATTCGCGGCGACGTTGCACCGCGAGCTCTCGATGATCGACGAGCTGTACTCGTCAGCGGAGGGGGCACCGGCGCTCAAAGCGCAGCTGTATCAGGCCGTCGTTGGGTTGCAGGAACTCGGGAATCGTTTGATCCACAATGGGCACGTGATCAACAGCGCAGGCGACGCTATCGAGACCGCGCAGTCACAGGTTGATGCGGCGTACCCGAAGGTCAAGCCAGGCGGCGCTGTCTTCAGGGGGTTGAATCCACAGACCGATCCGCCTAGCCAGAAAGCTCGGCCGTACGTGGAGTCCCTCAACACGTACCTTTACAACCTCACTGATGCCCTCGCCTTGTTGGCGGATGAAGACCGACCGTACGAAACCCCTGAGCCGCCTCCGTCCAATGACCCATCGAAGGCACCGATGTCTCTGGGAGGAAGCTCGCCCGTCGGCTCAGGGCCGGCGATGCCGGGTCTGAGCGGTGTTAGGCAAGGTGGAGCCCAACCCGGGCCGAGTCTTCCTCGTGGTTCGGCACCAGGAAGCCACCCATCGCCAGGGGGTTCCATGCCAACGACACCCGGTCGCGGCGCAATCCCACCCGGGGTGGTCGGTTCCCCTGCCAGCAAAGGTCGTGCTGGTACGACCCCAACTGTGGGCGGGGCTGGGCGGCGCATCAGCATGCCCGGTTCTCGCAGTGGTGATCTGCTAGGGCGGATGCGGCCACCGACGGGCGAGGTCGCCGTTGGCAGTGAATCCGGCATTGGTGAGCCAGCTTCGGAGACCTATTCGCCGGAAGGCCGGCCTCCTGGCGATACCGGGGGTCCGGGGCGCTACGGTGCGGCGCCTCCTGGGGGTGAACCCAGCCCGGCTAGTGGAGTTCCGCCAAGCATCCATGAGCACCGCGGGCAGAGTCGCCGAGGTAAGAAAAAGCCTGGCTATGAACGTGGCGAGTCGGACACCTTTGTGGATGGCCGCTTCGCCAACGTGACTGGTGGCGAGCTACGGGCTCCGAGCCGGGAGAGGCCGGTGGATGCTGGCCCAGGAGTGATCGGCAATCAGAAGCGCAAGCCGGCCGATGCGCCAGGCCAGAGCCCGTGGGAGCTGCCGCAGAGCGCACCTGCGCCTGAGGGACTCCCAGAAGAGTTCCAGGAGGGCACCTTCAGAGGGAAGGGCGGGGTTCAGTTCGAGGTTAGGAGGCGCGTCGGTGGGGCTTGAGCTGTTTTCGCTGCCCGTGTGGGGCGCGCCCTCCGAACATCGCCTTGAGGCAACTAGAGGAATTGCCGTGGCGGTGACCGTTGTCCTCTCGATAGCGAGCGGGCTGGTTGGAGCGTCGCCAGCGCACGCAGATGATTGGCGTGATCGCGAGTGGCAACTCGACTTTCTGCGGGCCGAAGAAGTCAACAACATCAGTGAGGGCGACGGAGTAGCTGTCGCCGTCGTCGATACCGGTGTCAACGGTAACCACCCGGACCTGACCGGCAGTGTACTGAAGGGCACAGACTTCGCCGGTGGCGACGGATGGCGGGACACCGAGGGTCATGGCACTGCGATGGCCTCCCTTATTGCCGGGCACGGCCATGGCACTCATGGTCAGGACGGGATCCGTGGGCTAGCGCCAAAGGCGAAGATATTGCCGATCAGTGGCGACTCCCGTCATGGTCTGGAATCAAAACTGCTGCGCCAGGCAAAAGTCTTGAATCTTTCTCTCGGGCGTGGCGGCCTGGAACTAGCCATAAATGACGCATTTAAGGCCGATCTGGTCGTCATTGCTGCGGCAGGAAACACCGACCAGGGAGATTCCGGAGTTCAGGCCCCAGCTAATCATCCCGGCGTAATCGCAGTCTCCGGAGTAGACGAGTCGGGTGACTTCACCAACAAGTCAGTCCAAGGCCCAGAGGTTGTCCTGTCTGCGCCTGCCGTGCATCTCGCAGGTGCTTGGGCGGGCAATAGAGGGAATTACGCTGTTGCCACCGGAACGAGCGGGGCGGCAGCTTTAGTGTCGGGCACGGCCGCGTTGATCCGCGCGAAGTACCCCAACATCTCCGCAAACGGCGTAATCAATCGCCTCATATCCACAGCTGACGACAAGGGCACACCTGGCCGCGACCCCAAATACGGCTACGGTGTCGTCAATCCTCTCAGAGCCCTGACCGCCGACGTCCCTGACCTCAAGTACAACCCGCTATTGAAAGGCGCGCCCGGCCCGACAGTCACCCCCACCAAGGCGGCGGGAGGCTCGCCGGCCGACGGGAATAGTCACGCCAACATCGGTTTGACGCTAGCCATCATCGCCGGAATGGTCGCACTCGCCATCATCGCCACAGGCGTCGTTGTTCTAACACGCAATCGCAATCGCTGAGAAGCGTCAAGGCTGCAAAGAGCCGGCATATTGAGGAAGGTCGCCAGATGCCACATCCGAATGACTCAGAGCTCTTCGCATCTGATCTGGAAAAGCTCCTGCGTGTGGCCAGGATTAAGCTGCCTGAGATGGCGGAGGTCTACCTCGACGCAAATCATAAGATTGCTCGCACAGGAGACGCCGACACCACAGCTTTTACCGTCCAGAGTAGAGTCCTTCCCTCTTGGCGTGCACTCAGAGACGAGTTTCAGCGAGTTCTCGGCCAGACCGCAGACAACATCATCGACACAGCCAGGGTGCTGGAGCGAGTGGTGGACCACTACGCGAGGACCGATGCTGAGGCAGCCGCCGCGTTAAAGAAGGCCGTTGGAGATTCCGAGAGCGAGATGCGCACTCCGGGCAGTGCGCGCCTGGCTCCGTCAGAGATGCCGAAGGAGTAGCTGGATGGACACGTTGGACGGTGCGGGCGGCGCCGAAGACGACGGCTTCGCTGACAAACTAATGTCGAAGGCGCGGAAGGTACAGTTGGCGGCTGTCCAAAAGAGGGCCGAAGAAATTGGTGATGGCGGCACATCGCATCTGGACCCTGCCGAGGAGATGGCACTCTACCGTACCCAGACTGGCCGGGTGATAGGGGGTGATGTGCTTCCCGGGAGCCGGCAATGGGCAGCCCTTGAAGACTGGTATTCATGGATACCTGGGATCTTCGAGCCATTTGCCCACCTACCAAATCCGAGCAACTTCAGCCCGATCATTGACGAGATGAAGTCCGTGATTGGCATCTTTGGAGGCGACGCAGATCACCCAGAGGCGAACTATGAAAAGATCGATAGCGTCGTGTGGGGGAACATGGATAGTACGGCCAACTACCTGGCACAGTGGCGCGGTAGAGCCGCGACGACGTTCGACAGCTTCTCGGATCCGTTCCAGCAAATCCCGCATAACCACTGCGCGCTCGCCTACATACTGAAGCAAGGAGTAGAAGCAAACAAGCAGATCTTCGTAAATGTGCGGCGAGATATCTGCGCAGTGGCGGATTCCACGGTCGCCGCACTGCTGGGCCAGGACTTCGGCGCAGGCACGGACATCAGCTACGAGTTGACGGTTGTGGCCGCTGTGGCGGGATTCCTCTCGACTGTATCGAGCTTCGGGGCGACCCTTCCTATCGTGTTCGGTGCAGTCGCGGCTGGTGCATCGATTGGCGCGGCGAGAGGCTCCTCGCACCAGAAGAAAGATCCCTCTGAGAGAGTTACGGGAAGCATCGGCGGCCACACAGCTGATACGGTGCTCGACTCGATGATCGACGCGACCAAGCAACTAACGAAATTGGTAGGGTCCGAAGAAGACAAGATCGTCGAGGTGCTGGATCGCAACTACGAAACGATAACGAGTCCGAACGAAGAGGTTAGGCGCCAGATCATTGCGCCTCGACCACGGCTCGCGGACATTAGCGGTGCCGATATCGATACGAAGATGGCACCTCCAACATTGAGACCATGATGGCGAAGGCCAACTCGGAGGACGCGACCGTAGGGAAAGCCATCGGTAGATGCAATTACATTTCAGTGTGCGCCACAAGACCGAGAAGGGTGCCAGCGCCGGCATGAGGCATGCTATCCGAACCGTATCCAGCCTTTGCGCGATGATGAGTATCGCCGTAACTTCGCTTGGCCTGGCTGGTTGCGTTACTCGAGGTGATAACGGCGGTCACGACGGCGTCTCACCTCGACATTCGTCGCACAGCTCTAGACCATCATTTCCTGACCCAACTCACGGCGGGGGGGTGAAGATCTCTGACATAGGGTTCTCTGTGTCGAAGATTGATGGGCAAAGGGTAGTTTCCTTTGGCGTGGTGGTTAAGAACGAAAGCAGCAAGATCGCAGATCAAGCAGACATTGCGATCCGGTTGCTGGATTCGTCCGGCCGACCTATTGCGTTTGGCGAGGCAGCCGACCGAGTACGCAAAGAAGCTGATCGACTTGTGTGGGCACTGCGGCCCGGTCAGCGGCACGGGATCGGCGAAGCGGTCTATCTTGACCCCGCCATCTCCGCGTCAACTGAGGTCGCCAGAGTTGATGCAAAGATCGACAGTACGGTATGGGCAGGCAAGAAGGTCCACGGGTTGCCGAATTTTACACTGGGCGATCTCAGGATTCAACGGGATGGTCATGGCAGTTCTGGACGCATTCGCTTTTCCGTCAATTCTCCGTACGACGAGCCGGCACCTAGTTCCTGCGTGGATGTGGTATTTCGTGACAGCCGAGGCGAGATAGTTGGTGGCGAGCACCCCTCTGACGTAACGCCGGAGAGATTTCCGGCGGGCAAATCTAAGGCGACCGCGCTGGTTGTCTATTTGCCTCCCAGTACGGAGGACACTGAGAGCGAGATGTACGCTGCGGCCGTCTGTAACAACCCTAATTGACCACAATTGGCTTTGGGCTCGTTTGAGAGATAGCGAGGTAGGCTATCGCGTTGTACGCTGATGCAGCGGTGCAGGAAACATCTCGCGTTTTAGGCTGGAAACCTTTGCGCGGTAGTCAGTCATGAGATCAAGGAACGCGCCCCAGAAGTCGTGGAGGAACTCCTCCTCGGTGAGGCGACGGTTCGTGCCTTCCTTGATACGTACGTTCCAGGTCGCCATGCCGGTGGTGGTCAGTTGGATGCATCGCGTCTTGGAGATGGCTTGTACGCTCAAGCGGCTGCGTTCCTCGATGAACGTTATGTTGCGGCCGCCGTTGTGGAAGCGCTCTACGCCAACATTGAAGCCAACCATTTCGCTGAGGACCATGAGCCGGGCCTGATGGTGGGCGCTCCAAATGGCCTTCATGAGGCCAGCAAGTTGTTGTTCGAGGGCAGGCTCGGTGTAGCGTCGGTAGGTGCCAGTCGTAAACTCCATGGTCACGCTATTGGCGTTCTCCAGCTCCCACTCGATCTTCCCATCAGGCGACCGCACCGTAATTGTCATGCCCTGGAGGAGTGAAGAGAACATTCCCACAGTTGTTTCCCCCGCCGCAGGTAGATAGCTAACAAGATTTGAGGAGTAGAGGCACGGTATCAGTCCGAGCGACGCGCCGGCACACCGAAGTGGGGTCAGGCTGCGAGCCCGCTGCGAATGAGGCAGGTGGCCCGGGTCGGGTCGGCGCGGAGGAGGGCCTTGCCGGGGAAGCGCTCGTTGCCCATGAGTGAGGCGAGAGCGCGGGCGCCAGCGTAGTAACCGGAGCGTGCTGGGAGGTCGCCGGACTTGGCGGGGTTGGCGCTGAAGAAGCGGGGATCGTCGTCGCGGTCGAGTGATTCGAGAAGTTCGGAGCGGATGCGCGGCAGGCGGCTTCGCAGTCGTGGAGCCATTTTCCCCAGCCAGTGTCGAACCAGAGGTATTCGTCCAAGCGGAGCCCAGGAACGAGCCGTTGAGAAAGGGCGGTCGCCAGGCCCTCGTCGTACAGGCGGGTGGCCACTGTTTCGGGCCACGGGTCAGGACGGAGCCTGTGATGTATGAGGTGGATCGCCTCGTGGGCCACCAAGACCTTGTCGTACGGGGGCGACGGAAGCATCTCCAGGGCCAGAAACAGGGTGAGTTCGCCGTCGAGCGGAGCGACCCAGCCGTTGGAGGTGCCTACGCCGACCATCAGGGCCGTCGGCAGTACGGCATCCGGTAGGAGACCTCGGTCGTTGAGCATCGCGGCCGTCTCGGCCACAGCTCGGCGGGCGCGTTGCTCGGCGTCGGCGAGGCCGGCCGCCAGGCCGGGAGCGGCCGCGATCATCCGAGAACGGCGGGAAGGGTCGCCCCCATGACTGGTAGTAGACATTGAAGATCGACGGATGGGCGGCTTCGTAGACGTCGCGCCAGGAGTCCACGGTGAGGGTTCCGTTGCGTAGCCAGGAAAGAAACGCGGGGACGGTGGATGCGAAAGTCACGCGTGGATGCCTGAGGGGCGGCGGACCTCGCCGGGGGCCGCGGAGAGTTGGCGGTCGTGCCAGCGGGACAGGAGGAGTTGTGAGGTCACCGCGCCGCAGAGTGCGAGGAACATGTCCCACTGGGTGTCCCACCTGTCGCCCTGGGTCGCCAGGAAAGCGTCGGCGCCGGAGCCGAGGAGCAGGGCGGACCACCATTCGATGAATTCGAAGAACGCGCTGAAGGCCAGGCACACGCTGGTGACCAGGGCAAACAGCCAGCCACCCCGCGCGACGACCGACCGCCGTATCAGGATTTCGCGTACGAGGATGGCGGGGACGAAGCCTTGTACGAAATGGCCGAGCCGGTCGTAGTTG
>DASXTD010000557.1:0-2710 GCA_036505655.1 Chloroflexota bacterium | reverse complement strand
GAGCCAGCTTGCTGAGGGCGATTTGCCGGCGGTTCGGGTCGTCGGCCCAGTCGCTGGTGTCCGCCGCGTGGCGAGCCGCGGCGACGGCATTGCGAGCGTCCTCGACACTGGCGCTGGCAGCTCGGTACACGAGCTCGCTGTTCCCCGGATCAAAGATCTCGACGATGGGGTTCCCTGCCCCCACCCATTCCCCACCAATGTAATTCTGATACGTCTTGATCGCTTCAGTTACCGCCATGCTCACTCCTCGAATCGCCTGTCATTCCGAGCCGCAGCGAGGAATCTCTCGGTTAGCTGAAATCCTCGCTCAGGTCTCTCCATTTTGGGTTGAAGCCTGAGATCAAGTCCAACTTACGATTGCGCCACTAGATTCTGCCGGGAGATTCTTCGGCTGCGGCCTCAGAATGACAATTACGTACGGAGCTTGTAGCGTTGAATCTTGCCGGTGGCTGTCTTGGGGAGCTCGGTGACGAACTCGACCCAGCGAGGGTACTTGTAATAATCAGGCGCCAACTCAGCCTTGGCATGGTCCTGGAGCTTGGTGACCAGGTCCGGGCTGGCCTCATGGCCAGAACGCAAAATGACCAACGCCTTGGGTTTGATCAGCCCGTCGGAATCGCTCCAGCCGATCACGGCTGCCTCCGCAACGGACGGATGGCGAAGAAGTGCCCCCTCCACCTCGATCGGCGACACCCACTGGCCGCTGGTCTTGAACATGTCATCGCCGCGGCCTGCGTAGAAATAGTAGCCGTCGGCGTCCTGCCAGTAGCGGTCGCCGGTCTTGAGCCACGGCCCCCGAAATGTGTCCTTCGAGCGCTCCCGCTTCTTCCAGTAGTAAGCCGCGAACGAATCGGAACGGATGTACATCTCGCCGATCTCGCCCAGCGTTACAGACTTCTCCTCTTCGTCAAGGAGCTTGGCCTCATAACCCGGCAGTAGCGGACCACTGGAGCCGGGGCGCGCTTGCCCAGGCAGATTCTGGAGGTAGATGTAGCCAAACTCGGTGGAGCCGACGCCATCCAGGATCTCGATGCCGAACGTCTTGTGCCAACGCTCGTAGATCGCGGCGGGCAATGCTTCGCCGGCCGAAATACAGCATCTGATCGAGGACAGGTCCAGTTGCAGGTTGCCAGCATCCTGCTCGCGGAGCATCAGGTTGTAGAGGGTCGGTACCGAGAAAAAAACGGTCGGGTGGTGATGCTTGATGGTGTCGGCGATCACCTGGGGGCTGGAGGGCTCGGACACTAGCACCGTGGCGATGCCGGCCAGCAGCGGTTGATAGAGGCCATTCACGAGGCCGTAAGAGAAGGGCAGCTTCGAAGCTGAGTAATTGATGTCAGAGGCAGTCGGCTTGGTGACGTTCTTCAGCCAGGTGCTGGTACAGATCACCATGTCGCGCTGAAGATGCACGGTCCCTTTCGGCTGCCCTGTGGTGCCGGAGCTGTAGAGCCAGTACGACGGATCGTCTTTGTGGGTCGGCTCAGCCTCGAGCAGGTCAGATGCCGCGGCCACCTCCCCCTCGTAGGAAAGCATTGACCGACCCACGCGGGATGCTGAGGTGGTTCCGGTGCCTGAAACGACGAATATCTGCTTCAAGGACCGTGGCATGGTTTCAGGAAGTCGGGTCGCCAGGTCCGCGTCGATGATGATCGCGGCTGCCCGCGAGTCGTCGAGATAGTAGGCAAGCTCCTCGGGAGTGGAGACCACGTTGATGGGGACCGGTACCGCGCCAATCTTCATCGCGCCGACGTAGCTCTCGATGAAGGCCGGCTGGTCTGCCATGAACAGGATGACGCGGTCTTCGATCTCGATTCCGTGCTTGCGCAGGGCATTTCCGGCCCGGTTCACCCGGCGCAGCAGATCCGCGTAGGTGATGCTCTGGTCGCGGTAGTAAATCGCTACCCGGTCGCCGCGTCCTTCCGCGACGTGGCGGTCTACCAGGACGGTGGCCATGTTGAAAGTTTCCGGGACCTCGATATCCAGGCTGGCCGTCAACGGAAACCTCTTAATAGTCCCCTCGTAGGTTGGGTCCCGAGGCCGCTTCGCTTCAACGCGGAACACCGTCCCAGCGGCCCACTTTGCGCACCAGGTACTCCCAGCCTTTGCGGATGTTCTCTGGGTGATAGATGTGCTCGCGCTTGGCGAGCGCCTCCTCGTCGGTGCTGTGGGCGACGTTGGGGCCGATACTCAGCGCCGCGATCTGGGCGCGGGCGGCTTTGTCCAGCAATGCGGATGCAAACACTGCCTCTTCGATGCTCTCAGCGGCGATTGCGATGCCGTGGTTGCGCATGAATAGCGCTTTGTGGGAGCCGAGCGCTTCGGCCACCGACTGACCCTGAGCCTGGGTCACGATCAGATCAGCCGTCTCTGTGAAGACCGGAATCGAAGGTGGCGTGAAGTAGCAGCCCTCGTGGGTGATCGGCTCGATGTTGTGGCCGCTGGAGCCAAGCACGGTAGGAACGACCGGGTGCGTATGGACGACCGCGTTAATTTCCGAACGGTTGCGCATGATTTCAGCATGGATCGGAAACTCGTTGTGGCGCTGGCGCATTCCCGCGACCTGCTTCCCGTCAAAGTCGATCAGAACCAGGTCGTCCGCGGTGATCTCGTCGAGGCCCACGTGTGCGGCCTTCATCCATAGCTGATTAGGGTTACGGGGGTTGCGGAAGGACATATGGCCCCAGATGAAGTCGCTATGACCTTCCATGGC
>DASXTD010000556.1:0-2958 GCA_036505655.1 Chloroflexota bacterium | reverse complement strand
AGCGCGATGGCCCGCACGTTGTGCTGCCAGTCGTCCATCCCGGACTGCTTCCAGGACTGCTTGACGTAGCGGTCGGTGGCGTATTGCAAGGGACCGTGTGTTGAGTCGAACGCGACTCGGACGGCCGGTGAGGCGGCGCGGGCGTCTGCGCGGATACCACCATCGATGCGGATCGCACGCTCGGGGATGTCGACCTCGATAACGACGTTGTAGCCGTCAAGCATGTCGATCTCGCGGCGCAGCAGGTCCAGCGTGTCCGACCAGCCCGCGGAGAAGGGCGACCCCTCGTGCACGCCAGTGAACGCGGTGCGGTCTGAGATGGGCCGGGTCTTGTACCAGGACATCAGGCGCCACCCGCGGCAGCGACAGCAGCCTCTGCCGCCTCGCCAATGCGACCGGGCAGCTTCGCCATCTGATCGGCATCCATGATCAGCGCGATCGGCTGGTAGAGCTGGCCATCTGGAGCGAAGAAGCGGAAGAGCAGGACCGGCTTGGTGCCTTCGTCGGTTTCCAGCGTTGCCGAGATGAACACCACGCCACCGGAGATCAGAGCGTCCGACAGGGTGATCTCGCCGTCGCTCGGCTCGTACGGCAGATCGAGGGTGTTGTCGGCCATCGGGGCTTCCTGCCTGAGGGGTAATGGCGTGCCGCGAACGCACGGGCTGGTGATCAAACTCAGAAACTCTGCGCTGATCGGGGGCTTAACTCTTGGGGGAGTTATCGGCTGCCAACGTGCGTTCGCGGCTCAGCAAAGCTAGCCCGGCCTGGGAGCTCGCGCGGTACGGCATCCCGGAGTCGGCCGGCCTGGCCCGGACGGTGCTTGGGGATGCTCGCGGTCAGCCACCTTTGGGTGATTGGTCTCAGGCGTGGATCGGTGTAGCTTTCCCCGAATGGCACCTCAGGGAGGGGAGGCGCGTCATGCGCAAGATGCTGATCGCGGGAGTCATGTCGACGATCGCCATCGTCGGGACAGCAGTGCCGGCGGTTGCCCAACCGCAGCAACGGAGCCCAGAGATGTGGGTCTGCGACGGTGCGGACACCCTGATCGTCACCGCCGGCCGCAACGGCTGGATCGATGACACCAAATACCACGCCGTGACGTTCTCCGCCGAGGGCTCGTTTACGCCCACTGGTGGAACGCCCGAGCCGTTCAGCGAGTCCAAGACGTGGGCCGGGGGCAAGGACGCCAACAGCGCTGACCTGATCACGTGCACGTCAGACGTGTCCGAAACCGACGAGACCGGGACGTTCGAAGCCCACTTCGAGGTCACCGCAGTTCCGGTCAGCTAACGGCCGGTCATCCAGCGGGGCCTGCCAGCCGAGCGGGTGGGACGAGGGCGGCGAGACCCGATGCAGAACCAGCGACAAGGGGCGCAGCGACAAGGGGCGCAGCGACAAGCACCGCACATCGCGCCTGATCCCCCTAAGAGGATGGGCAACCGCCCAAATTGTCGAGGACGAGTCAGGCACCTAGGGGCTGCGGCACCCTGACATCAAAATTACGTTTCGGTAAAGGAATCTCCGAATCACTCAATGTTCAGGCACGATGCAACGGCTTACCGTGAAAAGGAGGCCCCGCGCGGCCGAAGCCGCACGGGGCTCGGTACGGGATTCGAGGGCGGTTCCGAGGGGGCTACTTGGAACCGCCATCACCCGTCATGATCCGCCAAACCAGATAAGCCACCTGCACCGCGACCGTGACCACAAACTTCACGATCGCCAGCCGGCTTCGTCCCGCGAGTAGGTGACGATCCCGCGGTGCGCGACCTCGACCCCGTAGCGGCTCTGCCCATCCGGAACGTCTCGAACCCGGAAGGTGAAGACGCACTGGCCTGGCTCGATCTGGCCGGTGGCCAGCTGCCCCTGTGCGATCACATCGCCCTCGGGGTTGGTGACGGCGACCCGAGCGCCGCCCGCGATGTCCTCGTACCCACCGTGTCCCTGACAGGGGGCGCCCATCTTGCCGGTCTGGTCGAAGAGCCCGGGCAAATGAAGCTTGCCGGATACGAGGAACGTGTCGGATTGGTTGTTAGAGCATGCTGTCAGGATCAGTACGACAGTGACCGATAGAGCATGCCTAATTTTCATGGCCGGACACCATAGACCTCTGTCGCGGTTGGGACGCAGCTTGCGAGGGTTATTGGCCGTGTCTCTCGCTTAAGGAGTGCTCGGAGTATGGGCAAGTCCGGATTTTTGGAATGGCCTACGTGATCACTGTGTGATCGTTTCCGCCCCTAATTCGTGATGTTGGTTTCGACCAGCGTGGATAGGCGCACTGCGACGCGCTGTATGCCGATGCCCCGCGCATGGCGAATCCAAAGGTGGAATGGCAAGCGAGCAACCCGGACGTCGTGAAGGTCAACGGCAAGGCGATGTCTCGCGCTGAGGCCGAGGCACTCCAGTCCACAGCGAAGGGGAACCTCAAGGGAGCCCTCTCCGACGTTCTCAGCATCAGCGGTCACGCCAGATAACGCTCGCTAGCGTTTCGACATCCTCACCTCGAGCTGGACAGGATCGGCCATCCGGGGGTAGGCCACCAGGTAGACCCTTGTGGGGAGGCGATCCCATGGCCGACACTCCCGCCCATCTTCCAGCCCGCGAACCCGACGATGACCTGGATCTGCGCTCGGTTGTCCAGGCTGACCATGCCGCCATAAGTGACGCATTCCTGGCGGCAACGGCGGTGGAGCCGAGGCAGAACGAACCCCGCCGGCAGCTCGCGGCGGCCGACGGGTTCCTCGCCGTCCTCTCCCGCCACGTCACTGCCGTCGAGGACATCCTGTATCCCGCTGCGCGGCAGCTTCCGGACGGCCGAGAGGCCGCGCGGTTCTGTCTCCACCAGCTGCGGGAGCTGGAGCTGTCCGCCCGACACTTGATCGCGTCGCTGTACGGGGAGGCGCACGAGACGGCGCCGCGCGCCGAGCTTTGGCAGCGGATCGCGGCCCGGCTCGCTTGGCA
>DASXTD010000555.1:0-2942 GCA_036505655.1 Chloroflexota bacterium | reverse complement strand
GGTGGGCTCGGCATCCGGGGCTCCGGAGGCTACCGCGATGCGCATGGCATCGATCGCTCCGTCTACGTCCCCATTTAGCTCGCGGAGGTACGAGATGCGTGAATACGAGGCCTGGTCGGGACGAAGGTTCACCATTTGCTGGGCGGCTTGGACTGCTTCGTCGTAGCGCCCGAGCTCAACCAGGGCATCGATGACTACGCTGTAACTGGCGGCGCGGGTTGGCAGGGCCGCCACGGCACGCTGCCCGAAGCCGAGAGCTTGAGCGAAGTCGTGACGGGAGGCTGCCAGGCTGCCCAGGCCAAGTAGCACATTGGGATCTTCAGGACGGAGATCCTGTGATCGATTGAGAAGGGCTTCTGCGCGCGGGTAGTAGGAAGGGTCACCCGTCTCCCGTACTCGCAAGAGATACGCGGTCGCCAAATTGGCCATGGCCGCGGGATCGTCCGGCTTGGCCGCCAACACTTGCTGAGCCGAAGCCACGACGCGCTCACCCGCTGGCCGTGGATCCAGCGTGCGTTGCACCCCGGCTGGAATGGACGGCATCGCCCGGAAGGACGCGATCAGCGAGCCGATGACCAGGGCGAGGATCACCGCCGCAACGCCGTCTATGACGAGCCTGCGCGGCACGCGAACGGAAGAAGTCACCATCATCTCGCTACCTCCGGGCTGGGGTGAGAGGAGGCCCCGACGGGCCCCCTCTCACGCATTTGGTCTTACTCAGGGCCGACGCCATATCGGATCGGATCTACATCCCCATCATCTGGCCGTTGAAGCCGGGCCAGGGTGAAGCGACGTAGGGAAAGCTGCTGAGGAACGGCTTTTCGTTGCCATCCACGCCGTCGCCTAGCTGGTTGTTGGGCGCGACGTTGAACTCAGGAGTGAACGGAGTGCCGCCGGCGACCGCCTGCAGCGAGATGTCCACTACGTCGTCACCGAGGCGCCGTCCGTTCGGATAGCCCTGGTTATCCCCGCCGAGCACGCCCATGCGGTTGGGGTTCGCGCTGACGGGCGTGGCGAGGTTCAGATGCGCGATCTCGGCCGGCTGCACATTCGGTGGCTGGTTGAGCTTGGGAATGCCGGTCAGGAAGATCGTGACCAGGTCATTCCGAGGCGTCGGAGGCACATTGAGGCCGTAAAGCGCATTGAGCAGCCGAGCGGCCTCGGGGTCAGTCACCGCTCCCAGGAAGCGGGGGTTGTCGTCCTTCGGCTCGGATGTGTTGAACACATCCTTGAATGCCAGAGGCACGACGACTTCGTTCACGAGCGCGGCGCTGAGGCGGGATATCTGCACCCAGTCGCCCTCATTGCCTTGCCCATCCTCACCGTGGAGCACTCGAGTACGCTGGCGGGCAGTGGTCACCCACATACCCACGACGCAGTTCAGGTCCGTGGGATCGCTGACCTTGCAGGCCGAATTAGCCACCGCTTTAATCGGCAGCTGGACTGCGATCGACAGCACGTTGTAGCCGGAGAGCGCGTCGATCCCTCCGCCCGCGTTGCCCGGGGCGCCGGGCCGAATCGTAAGCAGGTCGAACGTGGCCCCCAGGTCGACGAAGAAGGGATCGTCGCGCGGACCAGCGAAGACCCAACCGCCGGGGATCGCCGGGATCGCTGTAATCGCCTGGTTCGCAACCGCATCGTAGTTGGGGAAGCTGTTCCCGCCGACGTTCGGCGGTGCTACCGGAACGTTCTCGGCCAGCCGGGTCGTGCTGTCGCCCGCCACCAGGTCTATCGAGTAGAACTGGCGAACGTTCAGGTTGGCATCGTCTATCGAGTTGACCGGGCCCGTGTTCAGCAGGAACGTGGCCGGGTTACGTGTGTCGGTGTGGAAGCGGAAGTCGAGGCGGATCGATTCGGTATTTTTCCCGTCCTGGGTGATGTGCATCGAGTAGAGGACGTTCTCATCGAACCGCTGCCAGTTGGGCCCGCCCGCGGGCGCAGCATACGGCCAAACGTTCATGATGGCCGTCACCGTGTCCGGTGCGTCCGGACTGCGGAAAACGTACATGTCGGTGTCATCCGCGGCAGGATCGTTGCTGATCATCGGGGCTTCGCGGTGGCTTGAAGCTCCAGCGAGCTGTCCACTAACCGGGACCGCCAACATCCCCGCCAGCACGGCAATGGAGAAGGCGCGGATGGCCATGTGGGGTGGTCGGAATCGTATGAAACGCATGCATTTCCTCCGTCGAAGGTTGTCGCTCACAGGTCGGGAAGGTGAGTGCTGATCCCTTCCCGGCGCACGAAGGGTTGAGCCCATCCTCGATAAGCTGCCTCCCGCATCGGAATGTCAGGTCTCCGCGGGACGGACGTTCTGGGTTGAGGAAGCGTTAGGCTACCGCCCGCATGGACAGTTCACCTCGCCTGGGTGCTCACATTCCAGACCGAGAACTGCTCAGTTTTTGCTCACTTTTCCAATCCACGGGTGGGCAAGGTTGGCTTGAGGCGTGAGAGTCAGCGGGGCAGGGGTCGCTGGCAAGCCGGGCGCGCGAGTTAGGACGCGGTGACCCAGCCGACCTCGCGTTGCCAGAGCTGTTCGGTGATGCGAATCACGCCGGCCTTCAAATGGCGGCGGAATGTGCTGAAAGGAAGATCGAGGAGCTCGGCGGCCGACTCCTGGGTGGCGGCAGGCTGCACGTAGCTACGGTAGAGAGCGCGGTACAGCTTTTTGTCGCGAGGAGATTCGGCGAGGGAGTCGATCGACTCACGGGTAAGGGCCTGGAGCGCAACGATGCGCTCGGGCTCGCCACTGGAGGCCCCGGCGCGGTCCACTACGAGCCTGGATCGGAGGAGCGGATTGGTCCGCAGGACGGTGGGCTGCAGGAGGTGTCGCAGCGCATCCTGAATTGCGGAGCTGAACTCGGGCTGGCTGAGGACGAGGACCGGTTGCGAAACCGCCGCCGGAGGTGGCCCCTGGGTGCCCGAAACCTCGCGTTGGCCCAGCA
>DASXTD010000554.1:0-6087 GCA_036505655.1 Chloroflexota bacterium | reverse complement strand
GAGTCCCGTTACCGCACCATCGTCGAAACGGTCCAGGAGGGAATCTGGATGATCGACGCCATGGGAGCGACTACCTTCGCCAACGATCGGCTGGGCGAGATGTTCGGGTATGAGCCCGCCGAAATGCTCACCCGCACGGTTTCCGATCTCATGCACGAAGCGGACCAGCCCCTGGCCATCGTGAGTCTCGCTGGGCTCGAGAGCGCGAACGAACACCTCGACTTCAGATTCCAACGCAAGGATGGCTCCGACCTCTGGGCAATCGTGTCCGCGAACCGGTTGCTCGACGAGGCCGGTTCCTACTTTGGCACTCTGGCCACCCTGACCGACATCACCGCTCGCCGAGAGCAGGAAGAGGCGCGCCGTACGAGCGAGCAGCAGCTCGAGCGGGCAGAGCGTGTCGCGCACCTTGGTCATTGGAGCCTCGAGCTTGCAACCGACGCACTCACCTGGTCCGACGAGCATTGCCGAATTTTTGGACGCCAGCCCGCAGACGGCAGCCCATCCCATCGCGAGGCTTTAGATCAGGTCCACCCGGAAGACAGACCCATCCTCGCACGACTCGTCGCACGGACAATCAGTGACGGAACGCCCTACGAGGTGGAGATTCGCGTCATTCGCCCGGACGGCAGCCTCGTCACCGTTGAGTCGAGGGGGACGCGCGAGGTGGACTCCGATGGGGTCGCCATCCGCTTGGTTGGGACGGCCCAGGACGTCAGCCAGCGGAAACAGGCGGGGCGGGAGCTGCGGAGCAACCAGGAGCTGCTACGTCAGGCCCAGAAAATGGAAGCCATCGGGAATCTCGCGGGTGGCATCGCGCACGACTTCAACAACCTCCTCACCGCCATTATCGGCTTCAACGAGATGGCGCTGGACGAGGAGCCTCTCACCAACACTGTCCGAACGTACCTGGAGGAGGCGCTCAAGTCGGCCGAGCGCGCGGCCACGCTCACCCGCCAACTCCTTGCCTTCAGTCGCCGTCAGATCTTGCATCTGGAGATCATCGACATCAACGCCGTGGTCACCGACATGAGCCGGCTCCTCGGGCGGGTCATCGGCGAGGACATCCAGCTCGACACCGTGCTTGACCCCGCTAAGACCTGGGTGCGGGCCGATCCTGGGCAAATGGAGCAAGTAATCCTGAACCTCGCCGTGAATGCCCGCGACGCCATGGCGGCCGGCGCCCACTTGACCATCCAGACTCGCAACATTGAGCTAGACGCCGTGCGGTCAACCCTCTACGGAATGGTACGCGGCCCCTGCGTGCAGCTCTCGGTCACCGATACCGGAATGGGCATCACGAAAGCGGACCTCGCCCAGATCTTTGAGCCTTTCTTCACCACCAAGCCGCCCGGTCACGGAACCGGCATGGGCCTGGCGACGGTTTACGGGATCGTAAAGCAGAGCGAGGGCCACGTCGCCGTCGCCAGCGAAGTCGGCGTGGGGACCACGTTTGACGTCTACCTACCCCAAGCAGCGGCGGATGTGGCCGTGAAGGCTGCGGCCAGGGCGAAGCCTCAGTTGTTCAGCGGCAACGAAACCATCCTCCTGGTGGAAGACGAGCCCGAGGTCCGTAAGCTGGCCGGCACAGTGCTTCAACGAGCGGGATATACCGTTCTCGTCGCCGCCGATGGCGAAGCCGCCATCAAAGCCGTCGGCCGGCACAAGGGTGCCATCGAGCTGCTACTCACGGATGTGGTAATGCCTGGAATGAACGGGCCTGCCCTGGCTGCCCTCTTGATCAAAGTCCGGCCCGCCATGAAAGTCCTTTTCATGTCCGGTTATCCGGGTGACGCTCTGCAGCGTCAGGATGTACTCCAAGACGGCGCGACCTATATCGCGAAGCCATTTCGTCCACGGGCTCTGGCGCAGAAGGTGCGCGAGCTCCTCGACAGGCCGCACCGCTCACGCCGATTGGCAGCCCCCGCGGGCCGAGCTTCGGCGACCCGCTCTTAGGCCGGACTCCCCTCCAGCATGAGACCAATCCCGGGTAGGGTCCGGATAATCGCTTCACCCGGGGCGTCCTTCGCCAGCTTGTGGCGCAACCGATGGACCGTTGCCCGGATCACCTCGGTTGACTGGCTCTCGTAGTCCCAGCCCTCCCTCAACAACACTCGGTTCGGTACGACCCGACCAGTCCGCCGCATCAGGGAATGGAGCAAACGGAACTCGGTCGGGGTCAGATGGAACTCCCGGCCGGCGCAGCCAACGCTGTACTTGATCGGGTCCATCTCCAGGGAACCAGTCCGTAACACTGCTTCCTCGCTGGAAGGCCGATTAACGGCCTGGTGCAGGTGACGCTGAATGCGGGCCAGCAGCTCCCGATAGTGGAACGGCTTGATGACGTAGTCGGTGGCCCCCAGCTCGAAGCCCCGAAGCACATCCTCCTCGGCCCCTCGCCCCGTGAGCATGATCACGGGGATCTCGCTGACCCGGCGGATGTCGCCTAACAGCTCGAATCCATTTCCGCGTTCCAGATTCACGTCCAGGATTGCGAGATCGGGCTTTTCCGTTTTGAACAGCTGCATAGCCGTCGGCGGGTCCGCCGCCCGGACCACCTCATATTCCACATTGGAAAGCGCTAGAGCGAGGAGCTCCTGGACGACCAGATCGTCTTCGACGACGAGAATCTTCATCGATCTACTTTCATGCTGATGTGATGTTCATGTGGGTTTCATGATTGGGGTGTAAGCATACCTAACCTGCCCGCACGAACTCGTGACAGAACCGTTACAAATCCGCACGGTGCACTAGGAGCTGGGGGATTCCCTGGTCTGCGCGAAGCCTGTAGGTATCTTTCCACTTTGTGAATTGTTCATTCATTCTTCGGATGCTCCTTCCGACACGTTCGCCCGAAATTGGAACGCGTCGTTCGGATTTGTCACTCGCCGAGAACGGAACCGCCCACCCTCACATGTGTTCTCTCCTCAGACACGAAGGAGAAAGCACGATGATCGCACTGGATCGGCCCAGACTTTTCCACGCACCCCCTCTGTTGCTCCTGGTCAGCTGGGGAGTCGCCGCGGTCCTCTTTATCGCAGCCGTAACTCTCGGAGCCGCGTTCTTCCACATCAACCTTCCCAGCCTTTCGGTCCCCATGCACTTGGCCATGAGGGCAAACAACATCACCCAGGCACAGGCACGGTCAGGATCCGACAACTTCGCATATTCCAGTTCGTCATTTGTCCGCGGCGGCTGGGTTCCGACGCCAGCTGCGGCGGACTCCACGAGGTTGATATTCATTACCTTCGACGGCAACGGAACATCGCATCTTGATACCCAAGAGGTCGGCCCTACAGCGTCCTTCGCACCACTGAAGCCGGACGTAGTCGCGGCTGCGGCCATCGATGCTGCCAGGATCAAGCTCACCTCCCCTTCCGTGGTGACCGCCGGGGCCGTCGCCACCGGAGCTGTCAGCGCCGACCTCTCGCCCGGCTTGCCAATGGCCCTACCCGAATCGGCCCACGTGGATGCCGCAACCCCTGCCATTCAGGAGTCTGCAATCGAGGCTGCGGTCTTCGGCTTGGCGAACTCGGACAGGCAACAGAACGGCCTGCCGATGCTCCAGTTTGACCCTCGGCTCCTCGAGATCGCCCGCCAGCGCGCCGAGGACCAGAACGATCAGCCGTCGCTAAACCATTACCTGAGCGACGGCAGCATCGCGTTCGTCGCTCTTTTCCAGGCGGACGGCATTGATTTCCAGATGGCCGGCGAAAACCTCGCTCGTGACAGCCGAAGCAGCGCGCAAACGGCCGAGCGTGTGGAATCCGCCCTCATGGCGAGTCCAACTCATCGGAAAAACATCCTGGAGCCCCGCTTTCAGTATCTCGCCGTCGGATCTACGCTGGATAGCCTCGGCAACACTGCCTTCGCTCAAATCTTCAGCGAGTCGGTAGCACTGTTCCCCGATCCTGCTTCCGTGCTCGCATGACCCCACTTCCGAATAATTCCTTTTTTACTTGACTATCAGTGCCGCTGGGGCAACCAACTCGAACTCAAGGAGTCAAGAATGCGCCAAGGTGACAATCCAGATGGACGACACTGATCTCAGCCTCGCCGCCTGGCTGGAGCAGACCCTGGACGAGCTCGAATCGGAGCCCTAGGAAAACTCCGTGAGACACCGGCCCAGTGAAAAGGGCATTCATATATAGAACGCTAGTTCTTTAGGAACTCACCATCATGACGAGCCGCGCATCCGAGCTAACCCGCATCGGGAACCGCCGTCTCGATCGCAGCGATCGCGTTCAGTGCGACTTCACGCAACTATGGACTGCCGTCGTCGAGCACAACGCGGAGTACAGGAACTATGTCCAGGCGGAGCGCATCCGCGTGGGGCACCAGGTCTCCAACGTTTTGGAGAGTTCGCATAGACAGGTCGCCGTGGGGAGCCGGGAAGCGCATGGCCCCCAGACGGAAACGGCGAATACGCAGAGACAGGTCGCTGTGGGGAGCCGGGAAGCGCATGGCCCCCAGACGGAAATGGCGAATACGCAGAGACAGGTCTCCGAGCAGGGGGGCGGTGCGAATAGCCCCCTGCTCCTCCGGGGGTTCGGGGCGCGTCTGGCCCCCCGACTCAAATGGAGAGTAACTTCGCACTGGTCCGCAGCCTCGGCTCCCGTCCCGCCCGAGGCACCGGTAACGCTCGACGACGGCATCGCCCCTAGCTCAGCACCCAGCACTCAGTCCTCAACACTCAACACCCACGCGGGCGCTGCCCGACTCGGAGTAGACATCGCCCACCCGCTCTCGTTCTCGGCGGTGAGCAAGAGCGATCTGGGCTGCCAGTTCCTACCGGCCGTCGACAGCGGCCGCACCAAATCAGGCCGTTCTCCACCCATGCCGCGGAGGCAACGCTTCTCCGCGATTCTCCACTCCCCCAATGCTAGAGTGGCAAGAGCGATACCGGAACAGACGTTCGAACAAATGTGTTAGATTGTTCCGGACGCGAACTAACGTTCGAGGGAGTGGCAGTGCCCCTGCGGCTGAGGCGTGATCCCTGGGCAGTTGACTACTCAACTTCGCTGCAGATCGACGACGATGAGAACGCTGACCTTCCTTATGTCGACTGTTCGATCGAAGTTCCCTGCGCGGATTGGCAGCCCATCGCCCCCGAGCCGACCCCGTCCCCGGCTACGGTCGCCTTCGTCGATGGCGTCCAGCGCCTGGAGGCGCACGTCACCGTCGAGGAGGGCGGTGAGACCCTGTTCGGGGCCCTTGCCAGCATCGCCGTGGGCGCCGTGCGGGTGGACGCAGACGGGGCCAGCATCATCCAACCCATCGAGGTCCGCCGCACGCTGGCACTGGGCAACACCGAGCAAGTATTCGCGGTTGCGGGCACTACCGCCGCCGAGCCGATCGAGATCGATGGCGGATCGCAGATGCTGAAGTTCACCCCTCGCTCTTCGGATCGCACCGAGCCAGATAGCTGGCGGGACGCCATCGACCAGCTCCGCCGCGACCTCGAGCAGCAATTCGGGCAGCGCCTCGTGGATGGCAGCTATAGCCTGGTGGTCATGGACGGCCGACTCCGCCTTCGTCCCGCCCCTCCCGGCCCGGTGGTCGGCTACACCAAGACTCTCCACCGCCAGTATCTCCCTGCTGACTGCCCAACCTGCCGCGCCACGCTGCCACAGTTGCGCGCTCGCGAGCGGTCCCCGCTGTTTCTGATCGAAGAAAAAGAGGCGCTGTACTCCTGGTACCTGCGCCTCAATGACCCGCGCCCCATCGACCACTCGCTGGCGGGCATCGTGCGTCTGGAAGCCAGCGCCAGCATGACTCGTGACGAAGCGGTGGAGCTGGCCAACCAGACTGCGCTTCACCTCCCCGATTTTGCGTCCTCGGCGGAGCGCGATCCGCGGGCGCCTCAGAACCTTTTGCCCATCGGTGGGCTGGAAACTCGACTGCGTCATGAAATGGGAGACCCCACATGGGTGAGACGGGCGATCGAACGCTACCTGTACCAGCAGACGGCGAGCTAGGCAGGCCTTCCGAGGAAGGCAAAGTCCTCGGCACCCGCGACTCGCAGCCGCTCGACTTCTGGGTGGCCATCGAGGAGGATCGCTACCTCCAGCTCGACGACGTGATCGC
>DASXTD010000553.1:0-9747 GCA_036505655.1 Chloroflexota bacterium | reverse complement strand
AGGATGCGCGAGCCTCCGCGCTCGGCGGCGCTCCTCAGATCCGCCATTAAGGCGTCGTCGGCGAGGGCTCCGATGCTCAGAATGAGAAAGTCATCGCCAGTCTCGAGAACCGCGACGCCATACTGGGCGACCGCTTCCTGTCCAGCCAGCTCAACAACCACGTCCAGCGGCTGGGAGAGAAACGCCGCCAGGTCGATCGTCGCCATGGTCCCGTCGGGGACGTCGGCGAGCTCCCGGCGCACCAGGATCGCCGCAAGGTTGGCAGGCCCTGCCTTTCCTTCCGCAATCCCCTCGGCGACCGCGCGGGCCGCGGTGCCGTAGCCGATGAGCCCGACTTGAAGCTCGCCCACCGGGCTCAAGGCGCGGGCTGCGGAATCTCCGCGGGCCAATTCTGGATGGTGACCGGCTCGGGTGGGAAGCCCAGGACATTCAGGTAGAGGTATTCGCGCCATTCGTGGAACTTGGCGACGTTCTCGAATGTAGTGCTCAAGTATTTGCGCAGGAACTCCCGCCGCGCCGGGTCGAAGGTTGCTCGGGAGCGATGGTTGAGGGCGGTGGAATCGATTTCCGCGATGCGCTTTCGAACGGGCTCTTCGCCTTCTTCTTCAATGAGCTCCCAAATGTAATCGTGGATCTTCTGGAGGGTGGCAGCGTGATGGCTGAGCTCACCCGTCTGCAGCGCATGCTCTTCGAATTCAAGGAGCCCAGGCGTCGCAATCACGATTCGCCGAACGGTTGCGGTCGTCACATGGCCGTAGGGCCAGAGATTGCCCGCGATGATGTAGCTCAAGAAATCGCGTCGCTGAAGGTCGTGGTGCTCGACGCGAGGGGTGAGACCGTACTCCTGTTCGAACTCGGGGTCTAGGTCCGCGTGCTCGCGGCTCGGATCGATGGCGTCCGCCTGGCGAATGTAACCCCATCCCTGACCCGCCTGGACGCGGATGTGATCCGCGAGCAGAAAGCGCCACTCGGGGTCGATATCGAAGTGGCTGTAAGCGTAGCAGGCCGAGCCGACTATCTCCTCTAGCTCGTCGCGGCCGCGATAACCGAGCCAGCGTCCGAGCATCTCCGACTCAGGTTCGTCGGCCGGGGGCCGCTTGAGGGCATCCCGTTCTTTGTGCAGCTTCCCGATCCATTCAGTGATCGGATTGTGGTCTGTATAGGTGATCGGCTTTCCCACGCCTCGGATATCGGCCATGGCTGCGCCTTTCATCTGCGAACTGGAGCCTAAGGCAAGTATAGACCGGGGCTAGCCTTCGACCTCCTGCAAGATCCGCTCGTAGAGGTCGTAGGCTGGCCGTCCGAAACAGACAAAAACAATCTTCTCGATCGATGGGTCGTTCTCCAAAAACGTCGTCGTTTCCGTGAGGGCGATACGAGTGGCCCGTTCGAGCGGGAAGCGGTACGCGCCGGTACTGATCGAGGGGAAGGCAATGGTGCTGAGGCCATGCTCGGAGGCGAGTGCGAGGCTGTTCCGGTAGCAGCTGGCCAGGAGCTCATCTTCGCCTTGGCCGCCGCCATTCCAGATCGGGCCGACGGTGTGGATAACCCAGCGAGCGGGGAGGTTGTAGCCGGCCGTGATGCGGGCCTCGCCGGTGGCACAGCCGCCCAGCTTGCGGCACTCCTCCAGTAGCGCAGGGCCAGCCGCGCGATGAATAGCGCCGTCCACGCCACCGCCACCCAACAAAGACGTATTCGCGGCGTTGACGATCGCATCCACAGATTGCGTGGTTAGGTCACCCTCGATGATCGCGATGCGGTCGTTGATGGAAGCAAGCGATGTCATGGCCTTCTCCGAAATGGGGGAGGACCCGTCTGAGGACCCGTCTAAAGAATGTCTTTGCGAGAGAAGCGGAAGGAAGCGAGGGCGAGCGCAATGCCAGCCAGGACGACCAGGCGCGCCATGGCAGTCAAGTCGAAGCCGTTGAGGAGGGGTTGGCCGTATTGCGCGACGGGAGATAGTTTGGCAACGAATTCGGGCCAGTCGAGCGCGGGCCCCACATAGCCGAGTGTGAGCGAGGCGCCAAGCAGGACGATCAGTATTCCGATCGCGGTACCGGGTCGGAGCCAGGCTGTAAGAAGGAAGCCGATGGACCCCACGAGGAGGGTGGCCGGAACCAGGCCGAAGGCAGCCGCGGCCAGGTTGTCCCAGGGCAGCCCTAGCCCGGCCAACTGGGCGGCGATCCCCAGGCCGGCCAGGGTGAAGATCCCGAGCAACAGCAGGGCGATGGTCAAGGCTCCGAAGGCCGAAGTGAGCGCGGCAGAGCGCTCCACTGGCGCGGTGAGCAAGAGCTCGAGCCGGCCCTCAGGTTCGGAATAAGCCCATCGGCTGACCTGGGTGACGGCGAAGATCGCAAACAAGATCGGCAGCATGGAGAGCACCAGGCTCACGTGCCCAGCACCGGCTGAGCCGCTCAAAGTGGCTGCCAACGCCCCGATGGCGAGTCCCCACCAGAAGGTCGGCCGCCACGTCTGTTGGAGGCTCCGCGTGTAAGGAGACGACCGCCAGAAAGAGCGGTAGGGCCACAGGCGCGGCAGCGTTCTGGGGTAAGCAGCGGGCTTGACCAGCTCGGATACGGTGCGGGCCTGGGCGACCCAGCCCGGCGCTCCCACGTCGCGGCGCACGAACAGCCAGCCGGCCCCGATGATAAAGACAGCCAGCAGACCAGCCAGGACGAGCAGGGCGCCGAGGTCGGTGTCGTATCCGGGCAAGAGCGGTTTATTGAGGCCGAAATAGTAGATCGTGGACGCATAGCGGAGCGACGCCAGCTCAGGTACGGTGCGGCCGACTGAATCGAGCAAGAACGAAATGCCCAGGAGGAGACCAGCTAGGCCGGCGGCGGTCCCTCGTTCGAGGGTGAGCTGGCTCAGGAAGAGTGCGAGGGCGCCAAAGACGGCCGCATGGGCGGCGATGTCAAGGCCTTGCAAGCAAGCATTGGCAAGGGGGAAGGGGTCCTGGATGACCAATCCGCCCACGATGATACCTAAGGAGATGAGCCCGCCGATGACTACGAGCGCGGTGCCGAGTCCGATGGCCTTCTCGAAGAAGAGGTGGGAGCGGGAGATGGGTGCGGCCATTAGCATCTCGAGGGTGCCTTGCTGTTCCTCGCCGCGAATCGTCTGGCTGCCGGCGAGCAGAGCCCACAACGCGGGCAAGAGGGCCATGAAGGGCCCGATCCGCCAGGTGACGTATCCGCCGGGGGTGGTGATGGCGACCGGGTCTGCCCACCAGGCGAAGGCGGGCGCCAGGGCGAGTAACGCCGCTTTCGCTTCCGTGCTGGTGGACTGCAACCACCCAGCATACAGGGCCAGCGCGACCAGGGCTCCGAGGCCGATCCCCCAGGCCAATGTGGGCACCCGGGTATCACGTAGCGTTTTGAGGTAGACGCTACGCAACATGTACAGATCCGCCCGGCCAAGAAGACCCCCTACCTCAGAGGATTTGATCCTCAATAGTCTGCCTCCGAGTGACTTCCCGGTGGCTTCGCAGGTTGGAGGGTAAAAGCTTCGAGGGGCTCGCCCTGGATCTCGGGGACGGCGGCGGTCGTCTTGTCGGCGTAGTAACTCAGGAAGACGGCCTCGAGGTTAGGCTCCTTGAAGGCCAGGCTGAGGACCCGGTGCTGGGCGGCCCGCTTAACTACGGCGTCGACGTCGCCCTGGACCACCAGGCGCAGGCGCCCGACCCCCAGGCGACGAACGGCCTCGACACCCGGCAGGGCGCCGAACTCTTCGACTCCGACCGGATCGGCAAACACGATCTCCATCTCGCGGCGGCGGAAGGCCATGAGCGCGTGCACGCTCTCAATGCGGGTGAGCTGGCTTTCGCGAATGAACGCGACGCGGCTGCAAAGTCGCTCCACTTCGTTGAGAATGTGCGAGGAGAGAAACACGGTTCGGCCGTCGGCGCGCACCTCTTCGACCAGGTGGTCGAACTCCGCCTGGTTCAACGGATCGAGGCCTTGAGTGGGCTCGTCGAGGACCAGGAGCGGGGGGCGATGCATGAAGGCCTGGATGAGCCCAACCTTCCGCTTGTTCCCATGCGAATACTCGCGAAACTTGCGGGAGGGATCGAGCTCGAGCTGCTCGATGAGGCGTCTGAGGAAGGTCTGATCGACACCCCCCCGGAGGTTTGCAAAGTAGGTGAGAATCTGGCCGCCCGTGAGGTTGGGATCGAGCTCGAGCTCGCCCGGTAGGTAGCCGATGAGCCGCTTGATGGGGAAGCTATCGCGCCAACAATCGAGGCTCCCGATTCGGGCGTGGCCAGCGTTGGGCCGCAACAGCCCCATGAGGAGGCGAATGGCGGTGGTCTTGCCGGCGCCATTCGGCCCCAGGAAGCCGAACACCTCGCCCGGCTCAACCTTGAAAGTGAGGTCGGTGACGCCCCGATGTTCTCCGTAGGACTTGGTGAGACCTTCGACCTCGATCATGCCTGGCATCGTTCGTCTCCAGCCCAGGGCGCGCGTCGGGTCATTTTTTGACCGCCTTTCGACGGCGGACGCTTCGGCAGTTGGAACCCGAGACCGCGCCGCTGGTCGCTCCGCTCATTTTGCATCAAGCCCTCTAGAATGCGGAGGGTGGGCCCTAATCTCAAATCAGGGGCGATCGGTTGAGCGAAGAGCGACGAATCAGCGTGGACGAAAAACGCTCCGTAAGCTCGCTTTGGACGCCGGCGGAAGTGGCCGGTGACTCGGTCTTGATATACGCGCCGGGCGCCGGTTCCAACCTGGCCGACCCATTCGGGGCGTTCCTTGCGGCGGAGCTAGCGCCGCGCGGTATCAGCTGCCTGCGATTCCAGTTTCCGTACTCGGAGGCGAAACGTCGCAGTCCCGATCCACCAAAAGTGCTGGAGGCGACCTGGAACGCGGCACTCGAAGATGCGCGGATGCTGGGCGATCGAGTCATCGCCTCTGGACGATCTATGGGTGGGCGGATCGCGTCGCAGGTGGTGGCTCAAGGCGCTCAGGTTGATGGGCTGGCATTCTTTGCCTACCCGCTCCACCCGCCGGGCCGGCCGGACCAGCGGCGGGACAAACATTTTGCGAAGATCACGGTTCCCATGCTGTACTGCTCGGGCACTCGGGATGCGTTCGCCACACCCGAAGAGCTCGAAACCCTGGTGGCGACCCTGCCGAGGGCGACTCTACATCTGATGGAGGGAGCCGATCACGGGTTCGCGGTCCCGAAAGCGAGCGGGCGGACGCGCCAGGAAGTCTGGCGCGAGGCGCTGGCGGCGTTCCTCGAATGGGTGGCAGTGCTTTAATAGTTTGGCGAGGATGAGCCAGTCGTAGGGGCGGGACCCGTGCCCGCCGCGCCTAGCCCGCCCAGGCGGGCGGGCGCCCACAGGTGGCGCCCCTCCCAATCGAGCCGGATCCGGTTTTTAATCAAGTGCCAGGATGGGGGCTGTGTTGACGGACCAATCCCAAAGCGGGCCGGCCGAGGAAGTGAAGTCGGCGCGGCGCGAGATCGATCGAATCGATGATGAGATCGTGGATCTGCTCAACCAGCGCGCGCGGTGGGCGCAGCGAATCGGCGCGGCCAAAGATGTCACGGCGCATGGTCCGTACGTGCCCGAACGCGAACAGGAAGTGCTCCGTCACGTGCGTGAGGCTGGGAAAGCCGGCCCACTGTCCGGCGATCATCTCTCGGGCATCTACCGCCAGATCATCTCGGCTTGCCGGGCACTGGAGCACCCTCTGCGAGTGGCCTACCTGGGCCCGCCGGCGACATTCACCCATCAGGCCGCGACCCAGGAGTTCGGTGACTCCAGCAGCTTCTTGTCGCAGGCCAGCATTCCCGACGTGTTCACTGAGGTACAGCGCGGTGGGGCCGATCTCGGGGTCGTGCCGGTGGAGAATTCCACTGACGGGGCGGTCCACGAGACCCTGGACAGCTTCGTGGACGCTGAGGTCAAAGTATGCGGGGAGATCGTGCTCCCAATCGCCTTCCAGCTGCTGGGCCTGGGTGATCGCGATCAGATCGAGACGATTTACACCAACCCGGTGGCTCTGGCGCAGTGTCGGCAGTACATCGCGCGCAATTTCCCGACTCGAAACATCGTAACGGTTGTCAGTACGGCCCGGGCGGCGGAACTGGCGGCGGCCGAGCCAGGGACGGCGGCGCTCGCGAACGGGCTGGCCGCCGAGGAATATGGCCTCAACGTGATCGAGGCTGACATCCAGGACATGACCGCGAACTACACGCGGTTCTTCGTGATCGCACCCTCGGCAATCAGCCAGCCGACGGGGCACGATAAGACCGCCGTGCTGTTCAGCATCCGTGACCGGGTGGGCGCGCTGCGCGATGTCGTGGAGCTATTTGCCCAGCGGAGGATCAACCTGAGCAGTATCCAAAGCCGGCCATCGCGAAGGCGGGTTTGGGAATACGTTTTTTTCGTCGAGCTGACGGGCCACGAGAAGGACTCCGCGGTTGCCGAGGCGCTCAAGGAGTTGGAGCCGCTCTGCGCATTCGTGAAGGTCCTCGGCTCCTGGGCCAGGCAGGGCCAGGAGCAGGATTCGGCGACCACTACTTGAGCAGGCAGGGCCTGCAGCCGTACTCGGGACCATTGCTTGATGCCCAGGCCAGGGCCGGTTCCCGAGATGGTTGGGATGGCCCCGTTAGGCCTACTGACGGCGGCGGGCTAGCTCGGCGCAGACGTCGGCGAGGGTGGCGCCTTTCGATTCCAGCAGCACGAGGGTGTGGAACCAGAGGTCGGCCACCTCCCAGACCAGCTCGGCGTTCTGATCGTTCTTGCCAGCGATGATGACTTCGGTTGCCTCTTCGCCGACCTTGCGGACGATGGCGTCGGGACCGCCGGCGAGCAGCTTGGCGACGTAAGAGCCGTCGGGCATTTCTCGGTGGCGTTGGGCGATGACTTCGGTCAACTCTTCGAGGACCTCAACGCCGGGTGCGCCCTCGATCTGATGGTCTTCGAGCGGGAGAGGCGTGGCGGGTGAGGCGGCTGTGTCCTCCAGTGATTGGAAGAAGCAGCTGGTGGCGCCAGTGTGGCAGGCGGGGCCTTCGGGATTGACCTCGAGCAGGATCGCATCGGAATCGCAATCGGCTTGAGCGCGCACGACGTGCTGGAAGTTGCCAGAGGTGTCGCCCTTATGCCAGAGCTCCTGACGGGAGCGGCTCCAGAACCAGGCGTCGCCGCTGTCCATCGTGCGTCGCACGGCCTCCTCGTTCATGTAAGCGACCATCAGCACTTCGCGAGTGTTCGCGTCCTGCAGCACGGCCGGAATTAATCCTTGGCGATCAAACTTCAGCACAGTGGACTCCTTATCTAGGAAATCAAGCCTTCACCGGTCCAGCGGGCCTTGGCGCATGAATTTCAGCAAAACCGAACCCATTGTTGGTTTCCTCAAGCCCTCACCGGTCCAGCGGAACGCTGGCGGGGCGGATGGGGATGCCGCGTTCGGCCAGGTAGGCTTTGACGTCGCGAATGCGCCAGTCACCGTAGTGAAAGATCGAGGCGGCCAGGACGGCGTCCGCGTGCCCGGCCAGAATGCCCTGATAGAGATGTTCGGGGCCGCCAACGCCGCCGGAGGCGATCACCGGAACTGGAACGGTCGTGGACACCGCCGCGGTGAGCTCGAGATCATAGCCCTCCTGACGGCCATCCGCGTCCATGCTCGTGAGCAGGATCTCCCCTGCCCCGAGCTCCACGCCTTCGATGGCCCATTGCAACGCATCCCGCCCAGTCGGCGTGCGGCCACCATGGGTGTAGACCTCCCAACCGCCTTCCGGCCGGCGCTTGGCGTCGATCGCCAGCACCACGCACTGGGTGCCAAACTCGTCCGCACTGCGGGTGATGAGATCGGGATCAGCGACCGCGGCGCTGTTCACGCTGACTTTGTCGGCGCCCGCCCGCAGCATGCGGCGCATGTCGTCCACGGAACGAATGCCGCCGCCCACCGTGAACGGGATGAAAACCCGCTCGCCGGTGCGCTCGACGACGTCCACCATCGTCTCGCGCGCATCGCTCGACGCGGTGATGTCGAGGAAAACCAGCTCGTCAGCTCCCTCCTGGTCGTAAAAGGCAGCCAGCTCGACGGGGTCGCCGGCGTCGCGCAGGTTCACGAAGCTGACGCCCTTGACGACGCGCCCGCGATCGACGTCCAGGCAGGGAATGATGCGCTTGGTGAGCATCAAGCCACCACCATGCGGGTCAGGGCTTGGCGGAGGTCGATCTGGCCCGTGTAGAGAGCCTGGCCGATGATGGCGCCGGCGGCGCCCACGGCCCGCACCGCTTCCAGGTCTTCCAGCTGAGCGATGCCGCCCGAGGCAACCACCTCGAATTTCGCCACGCGGATCACCTCGGCAAGGGCGTTCACGTTGGGGCCTGACAAGGTCCCATCGCGCTCGATGTCGGTAAAGTGGCCGCGGCGCAGGCCGATTTCGTTCGCTCGCTCGATGAGCTGTTGAACAGAGACGGTGGTGGTTTCGAGCCACCCGGCCGTGGCCACCCGTCCTTGCCTGGCATCCAGCCCGGCGATGATCTTGTCTCCGTGCCGGGCGCAGAGGGAGGCGACCCAGTCCGGCTGGGTCACCAGCGCGGTACCGACCACTACCCGATCGGCGCCGGCCTCGAGTGCAGCCTCGACGGATTCGTCATTGCGCAGTCCGCCGCCGAACTGAAGGGTGGCAGACGTGGCTTGGCGCAGAGCGCGCAGGACCTCCAGGTGCTTGGGTTCGCCATCGGCGGCGCCATCCAGGTCCACGATGTGGATTACCTGGGCGCCGGCATCCGTCCACCTCTGGGCTGTGGCCACCGGGTCGTCCGACCACCGCGTCTCACGATCGAAATCGCCCTGGGTCAGACGCACGCAGCGGCCCGCCCGCAGGTCGATGGCGGGGATTACCTCGAACCCCATGTCAGTTTTGACGGCCCGGTCTTGGGTCAGACTTCGAAAGTTGAGCGCCGAGAACCGTTCCGCTCATCGCTGCACTCCTACAGCGGCCCATGTCAGAAAGTTGCGATAGATCTGCAGCCCCAAGCGGCCGCTCTTTTCGGGGTGAAACTGGGTGCCGAATACGTTGTCTCGACCGATGGCGCTGGCAAAGGGCACACCGTGCTCGGTGGCGCCGGCCACCAGGCTCGCGTCCGACGGCTGCACGGCGTAAGAGTGGACGAAGTAGAAGTAGCTCTGGTCGGGGATGTCCGTCCAGGCCCACGAGCTACCGGTGACCGATCGCTGCTCCACCGTATTCCAGCCCATGTGCGGGACTTTTACGGTCGCTGGCAAGTGCTGGACGCGGCCGGGGAACACGCCCAGGCAGGTCTGGCCGCCGTCCTCATCGGAGGCTTCCATGAGCACCTGCATGCCCATGCAGACGCCCAGATATGGCCGGCCGGAGGTGATGAAGTCGTGGATGGCCTCGTCGAGGCCGCGCTCCCGCAAGCTGCGCATGATCTGGCCCGCGGCGCCAACGCCGGGCAAGATCACAGCGCGGGCATGCGTGAGTGGCTCGGGCGACGTGGCCACCCTGGGTGTAGCGCCCAGGCTCTCGAGCGCTTTCACGACGCTGCGCAGGTTGCTGCCGCCATAGTCGATCACGACCAGGTCGCTGCTCAATTAGCGCTCCTGGTTCGAGGCCACCAGGCCCTCGTTCACAGCCCAGTTCAGATACGCTTCCATGAAAGCGTCAAGGTCGCCGTCCAGGACGCCGGCAGGATCGCTGGACTCATGCTGGGTGCGCAGGTCCTTGACCATGTTGTAGGGATGGATCACGTAGGAGCGGATCTGG
>DASXTD010000552.1:0-2998 GCA_036505655.1 Chloroflexota bacterium | reverse complement strand
GCGGCTTTCGCGGCGACCTCTGGCTTCGCATCGCAGATGGCGACCAGATCGTAGAGGTCGGGCAGCGCCATGATGGATGCAATGTGCTCGCTCCCCCGCCGTCCGGCCCCCACCACTCCCAGTCGCAATCGCGTGGGCTGTGTCATGGCTGCTCCTTTTTGTCATGTCATTCTGAGCGCAGCGAAGAGTCCGCTGCCCCATGAGCGGATTCTTCGGCTGCGGCCTCAGAATGACTGTTGCTCAACTCCGGTCCCACAAGTACGCATGGCGCGCCGCGGCACCCGAGTCCACGGTGCCCGGATAGTCCTCGATCATTGCGCGCACGCCCTGGCGCACAGCCGCGAACGAAGTCTTGAAGTACAGGGGCAGCAGCGGGACGTCTTCGGCCAGGATGTCCGCGATCTGCTTGATGACCTGGGCCTGCTCATCGGCGACCGTGACGTAGGCCTGATCGATCAGACGGTCCACGTTCGAGTTCTGATAATGGCTGAAGTTGGCGCCCGACCACTTGTTCTCCGGTAGGGCCCCTAGGCGGCCATCAAACGTGATGAAGACGGTATCGCCCTGGCCGCGATCGTTCGTGTCCACCGCCGGGAAGGTGGATCGGTACTCGGGCTCTCGGCTGCGGGCCGCGCTCGGGATCACCTCGCTGACGTCGATGCCCTGTTGCCGCCAGTAATCAGCCGAGATGGCCACTTCGCGCGCGTAGGTGGGGAACCCGCGCATTTCCAGCTTGACTGGTGCGCCCTGCTGATTGACCAGCTTCCCATCCGGGGCCTTCTGCCAGCCGCCCTCAGCCAGCTGCTGGGCAGCGCGTGTAGGATCGAACGGGTATCGCGCGAAGGGGCCGCCGACCACCTTACCCAGTGGATCGGTGGCCCGCACAAAAGTGTCGCCCGAGGTGTCCGTCACGCCGGGCAGCATCACCTCCCGTATGGTGTCTCGGTCGATCGCCTGGAGCAGGCCGCGGCGCAGGCGCACATCGCGGCTGATCTCGACGGGATCCACCCAGCGCGGATCCATCTGCACCGCAAACCGCAGCCAGTTGTTCTGCCGCGCCAGTACCGTCCCGCCGTTCGATTGTCGCCACTCGTCGCGCAGATCCAGCCCCACATCCGCCCCCAGAGCTTGCTCCGGGAGAATGTCGACCGCGCCGGCTTTCAGGTGGGCCAGCGCCGTGTTGGGATCCTCGATCGTCTGCAGCACGATCTTGCTGATCTTGGGCCGACCCAGGAAGAAATCGTCGAAGCGCTCGTAGGTTTGATTCTGGCCGAGCCCGAAATCGACCAGTCTGAATGGGCCCAGGTTGACGTATTGCTCGCTGAAGTAGGGCAACTCCAGAAACGCTTCCTTATCGCCCTGGAAAGCCTCTCCCAGCACAGCCTTGGGGAACGGCCACAGGTCGCGGTGGCCCATGAAGAGCGCGCGATAGAACGTCGTCGGGAACGTCACCACCACGGTTTGTGCATCGATCGCTTCGACCTTCTCCGCCTTGGCGATGCCGGGGTTGAGGGGAGAGCTGACCGCAGCGTATTTCCCGACTTCCCAGCTAAAAACCACGTCATCCGCTGTGAATGGGCTGCCGTTGTGCCATTTCACGTCCGGGCGGACCTTCCATGTGATCTGCATCCGCCCATCCGGAAGTGTCTTGATCGACCCATCATCCAGCGAGGGCACCTTCACGGCTGCCCGTGCCTCGATATTGCCGTTGTTGTCCTCGGAAGTCAGGCTCACGGTATGGATCTCAGCCAAAGAAGCGCCCCCACCGGACGTACTGGCAAATCCCCAGGGCCCGTAGCCCTTGACGTTGTTGAGCTGTGCGATGACCAGTGTCTTCGGGGGCCCGTCTTGCGCGGTGCTCTTGTCCTCAGTCACCGCTCCGGGCCCAGCAGACGGCGCGGAGCATGCCATCAGGGCGACCAGCAGCGGGATCGTCCAGGCAGCAGGAGTCCGAAATCTCATGATGCAAGCTCCCAATCTTGGAGGTTCCAGGTTGTGGCCCTGGCCTGTGGGCCGCGCAGAGCCGCCGTGCGGGCGCTGACCTTCATGTCGAAGTACATCGGGAAGGCCGGCAGCTCATCGCTGAGCAGTTTGTAGAGGCTCACCGCCCGTTGCACGCGGTCGTTGGCATCCAGTGTCGAGTTGAATGCCGTCACCAGCCGGTCGAAATCAGGATTGGCCCAGCCGCCCCGATTCGTTCCATTCCAGCGGTTCGCGGGCGTGCCAATGTCGGAGCTGCTGAAGCTCGAGCCCGAGTTGTATCCGGAAGTGAGCGCCATCCCGATCCCCGAGAACGTGGCGCGGGCCTGGTTGTCTCGCTGCTGGGCGGCCGACATGACGGCGGGCTGGACGTGGACTCCCGACTTCCAGAACGTGTCCGTGATGATGGCCAGGCCGCGCTCGAAGCTGGTGCCGGCGATCGTCTGGAACTCGGGCTGGAACTCTTCTCCCGCAGCGCTCGTGTAGTAGCCGTCGCGGTTTTTCAGGTAGCCCGCTTGATTCATGATGCGCTCAGTCTCCCGCGGGTCATACGAATATTTGGTGACGCCCTCTTTGATTGAAGGGTAGAAGCGGCCATCCGGGTCGAGCGCCGCCACCGCCGTTTCCCCCTCGCCCCCATACAGGCCGTCCTGGAGCGTCTGCCGGTCGATGGAATAGGCCATCGCCCTACGTACCCGCAAGTCGAACAGGGCCGGCTCCTTCTGGTAGTCGGGACGGAACTGGACCAGGTTTAGGATCACGTTGGCAGGCCAAATCTCCACCCGTCCGGCGCCGCTGGTTGACCATTCACCCTTCAGCGTTTGCGCATGTTCGAAGCGCATGCTGTTCTCGACTGCGAAATCGACCTCGTGGGCGAGGACATTGGCCAGCACGGTGTTCTCGTCGCCGAAGATGCGGGCCAGGATGCGCGTGATCTTGGGCTTGCCGAGCGCGTAGCCGTCGAATGCCACCGCATCCATCTGCGCACCCGGAATCCAGCTCTCCAGGCGATAGGGTC
>DASXTD010000551.1:0-3379 GCA_036505655.1 Chloroflexota bacterium | reverse complement strand
AGCTGCTTTTCACGGAGGATCGCCGCCTCCATCTCGGAGGCCACTTCGTAGTAGACCAAACGATCGACGTTATAGGTGCTGGTAAATCCCGCGGCGAGATGATGCTTGTGCTCGTAGACACGCCGTGTCAAATCGCTGGTCACGCCAACGTAGAGCACGGTGCGCAGCTTGTTGGTCAGGATGTAGACGTACGAATCAGGCACCTTGGCTGCGCCCTGAGGTCCTTCGGTCGCTGCGCTCCCTCAGGACGACGATTTTCTGAATCTTCACTTCTTAACTTTGAATTATTCTAGCCACGTCCGCGCAAAATCCGTTCGCCACGTCTTCGTCCTCTTGCGAGAACGTGCCGCTCACCTTGTTGATCAACTGGATCGCTCCCAGCACTGCGCCACTGTCATCGGTCACCGGGACGCATAGGATGCTCTTCGTACGATAGCCGGTGCGCTCATCGGTTGACGGATCGAACCTGGGATCGTTGTATGCGTCCCGCAATCGGAGCGGCCGGCCCGTCCGAGCGACGAAACCGATCACGCCCCGAGTGGTTGGCAGCCGAATCTCCAGTCCCTCTTCGAGACCGAGGGCGACTCGGCTGAACACCTCGTGGCGGTCCGGCGCCAGCTCAAAAATCGTGCATCGGTCTGCTTGCGCAGCCTCCCGAGCTCGCTGCGCGATATCCCTCAGCAGCGAATCCTGGGTGCTCTGTGCCATTCGCTCGGCTCCTTACGCGTAGGGGCGACGCTTGTGCCGCCCGCGGGTCAAGCTTGCCTGACCCCTACTGACGGACCTACTACTGCCAGTCGAGCTGCGCCGCTCGACGCGCTGGGATAATCGCCGCTGCTACTGCCGCCACCATGGTAGCCGCTATGCCGGCGACCGCGGCCGGGAACGGAAAGACGTACTCCGGCTGGAAGCCGCTGGTCTGAGAAAGGCTCACCAGCAGCCGTGAGATCAGTCCCCCAGCCACGCTGCCGAGCACTCCCCCGATAAGCCCCATCATCATTGCCTCAACCACGGTCATCATCTGGAGCTGGGTACGCGACATCCCCCCTGCCCAGAGAATGCTGAGCTCTCGGAACCGTTCTGCGATGTTCATCAGCATGGTGTTGGCAGTCCCGAACGCGCCAATCAGCAACCCGATGCCGACCAGGGCACCCATCAGGGCGAGCAGATGCCAGAGGGCCAGTGCTACCTGCGTGGAGATCTCCTGGGCGGTTGTCGCGGACATGCCGTAACGCTCAGCGAGCTCGTCAACCCCCGCCCTCGTGCCCACCGGATCCGCGCTGGCCGCGGACTTGACCATGAGCAAGCGGAAGTTCTGAACGTCAAACAGCCGTTCGGCATCGGCGCCACTGATGAGCAAGGTGCTAGCGCCGTCGGCGGAGGGAAAGGAGTGCGCGATCACCCCGGCGATTCGGAACGGGGTGAGGCCGGCCCGGGTGCGGAGCTGCAGGACGCCGCCGGTGGCCAGGCCGCGCTCGCGGGCGAGGCGGTTCGGAACAATCACGGATCCGCCGGCTTGCAGGCCAGCCAAGGCCTCATCCGCTGACCCCTCAACAAAGTCGAGCCCGGGGGTGAATTTTTCGGGGTCAATCCCCGCAACCTGGAGAATCGAGCCGCCGGCCTCAGTGGAGAAGAAGCTCACTGGGCTCGCGTACTGTACCCCCGGCAGATTCGCAAATTGCGCCACAAAGACCGTCGGTTGATCGACTGGGGCTACCACGACGTAATCCCCCGGCACGAGAGACAGCGTCCACCGCTCGCCTGCCCGGATGGAGCTGAGCGTGAGCGAAACCAGCGCGATCAGCAGCGACAGGCTGACCATGAACCCGGCCACCGTGGCGGTGGTCCGTCCGAGGTCGCGAGTCAGGTTTCGTGCGGCCAGCCGCCCGGATATGCCTCCCATCCAGCGGAATGGCAGCCCAAATGCCAGCCCCAGCGGGCGGATGGTAGCTCGGGACATGAGCACCAGCCCCAGGAGGAGGACCAAAAGCGCGGCCGACTTCAAAGCCAGGCCGATTGCGTCACCTACGGGGAGAAGCAGCGCCAGCAAAGCCGGCGCGGCGAATACCACCCCGATTCCTATGGGGAGCCAGCTGAGTTGGCTCGCGTCTCGACCCCCTCCCTGGATCGCTTCGATGGGGTTCAGCCGCGCTGCTTGAAGGGCCGGTACCGCCGAGCCCAAGACCACGGCGACGAGGCCGATGCCAAAGCTGATGACCATGGTGGGCAGGGAGAAGGCAATCTCCGCCACTGCGACATTCTGGCTCTGTCCGATCCAGGCAGCCAGCCCCTGGGCCAAGGCGAAGCCTCCTACTGCACCCGCCAGGGCCCCGATGGCCCCGGGAATGAGCCCCTGCACCAAGAACAACAGGAAGATCTGGCGTTGCGTCGCGCCTGCTGCCCGCAAGCGGCCAGTCTGCTGCATCTGGCTGCTGATCGTCATCTCCATCGTGTTGAAGATCAGGAACAGGGCCACGAAGAGGGCGGTCGCCCCAAACAGAGTGAGGCTGAGCTCCAGATCGGCGATGGACTGTTGCAGGGCCGCGCGCGAGTCGTCCGGACGGCGGAACACGTAGTCCTCTGGAATCACTCGTCCGAGGCCTTCCTGAACGAGGGGGAGGGCGGCCTCAGAGCTCAACACGAGGGAGATGGCGGTCAACCCCGTGTGGATCAGGGTTGCCTGAGGCGTTGCCGGAGGTGCGCCGCGCACCTCAAAAGCGCTGTCCGGCCCTCCTGATGGTGGACTCAGGGGCGCGAGCAAGCCGAACTGGTTGCGCGCCGTTTCCAGCGAAATGAGAACAACGGAGCCGTAGGTGGCGAGACCAGCTGCCTCTGGACCCAGAACCCCGACCAGCTGAAAGTCTCTGAGCCCCTCGAAAGTAATGAGCTGGAAGCTGTCTCCCACGTGCAAACCATGCTCTTGCGCCCATGAAGCCCGCGTCACGACCCCATGGGGGCGCTCATTCCCCAGAAAGATCCCCTGCTGCAACTGGTAGGAGCGCACGCGGGGCTCTACGGATGGATCAACTCCAATGATCTCGACAAAGCCTCGATCCCCGGGGGTGCGAAAGAACACCCATTTTCGGGCCACCGGGGCTACGGCTACGACGTCTGGTAAGGCGCGAACCGCCGCCAGGTCTGTTTCCGAAAACCCGGCGCCGGAGATGGACTGAATCTGCGCGTGGGAAACCCCGACGGTGGCGCGCCAGGCGCGATCAACCCCACGGGTCATCGCATCGTTGGTGAGTTGCACCGCACTGACCGCCGCGATTCCCAGCAGGACCGCCGCGATCAGAATCCCTGAGCGAAGCCAGTTAGAGGTGAAGGTCCTGAAGGCGAGCGACGATAGGGCCCACATCAGTATGCTCCTCTTGGCGAC
>DASXTD010000550.1:0-1519 GCA_036505655.1 Chloroflexota bacterium | reverse complement strand
CATTGACGTAGCACTGCACCAAGACCCATCTTCCCGCGACCCCTGTCCCTTTCACAACTTGGAGTCACGCCATGCCTACGCCGCACGGGGCCGCAGGCACGTCGCCGCACCAACTCATCAATACTCGCGAGCGGGTTTTGTACGCCGCCATGGTCCTGATGAGCCTCATGGTATATGGTGGGCTGGTTCTGGTGGGGATGGCCAAGCCAGAAGCGGCCGCGACCATAGTGTCGTACGGTCTGCTGTTCTCCTTGCTGGGACTATTTGCCCACGGCCTGGCACTCGGCCGGGTGCGTGGCAACGCCGTGCGGGTCTCGGAGAAACAGTTTCCCCAACTGCACCGCCTCACCGTTGCGCATTCACGGAAGCTCGGCCTCAAGCAGGCTCCCACGGTGTATGTGATGGAATCCGGGGGACTCCTCAACGCGTTTGCCACCCGATTCCTCGGCCGGGACTTCGTCATCGTTCACTCCGACGTGCTGGAGCTCGCGCTGGCCCAGGGTGAGGCGGCAGTCAGCTTCATCGTGGGGCACGAGCTGGCTCACCTCTGGCGCGGACACCTCAAGTATCGCTGGCTGACTCTGCCGGGACGGTTCATGCCTTATCTGGGCGCCGCTTACTCCCGGGCTTGTGAGTACAACTGCGATCGGATTGGCGCGTTCTGCCAACCGGAAGGCGCAATCAGTGGACTCTTGGCGTTGGCAGCCGGGAAGCAGCTTCACGCTCATATCGATGTGAAGGAGTATGCGGCCCAGGCAGTCTCCGACCGGGGATTCTGGATCCGGCGGGCCGAGCTCATGTCCTCCCATCCGCTCCTGCCCAAGAGGGTGGCGGCGCTGCTCAAAGCTGGGGTGGCGGTTCCGACGCGATCCCAGTGGAGCCTTTCGGGCACCGCCGCAGCAGCCTGATCCCAAGCGAACTCACCAGCAGACCGGCGTGCCATCTCCCGATGGCACCCGGCTGACTGGGCCCGCCGGTTGCGCCCGCAAGCAGTATCCCTCATCGTAAGTCTGGCAGGCGGTTTTAAGCTCTATGGCCGCTTTGGTTGTTGCATCTGCCGATCTAGCCGTTCACCGCCCAGTGTAGCTCAGCGCCCACCACCAAGGAGGCCGCCATGGCACCGCGAACGCGCTACCGCTTGGATCGTGTGACGGCGGAGCCGGGGGAGAAACGGGCGTCAACCTGGACCTTCGGCGGTGACCCTATGTCGGGCACCGAGCAGACCTACGCCGTGCGGGACAGCAATTCCCCATCCCGGAACGAATGGGAGTTCACGGTTCGGGTCCCCAAGGCCCGTGACGGTCGGATCGAGGTGCGCCCACGTACGACCCCGAACGTCAAGGTGTGGGCCGAGCTACCCGATCGTTCCCTCAACTTCAGTCGCGCCACGATCGGTGCGGCACGGGGGAAATGGTATTGCAAGGTAGCGCTCGCGGACCCTACTGGAGAGCGAAGCAGGGACGTCATCCGAAGCGACGAGCGGGGGGAGCTGCCCTCGTGGTTCGACGAGCTCAAGGGG
>DASXTD010000549.1:0-3015 GCA_036505655.1 Chloroflexota bacterium | reverse complement strand
GGCACCGATGTACTGCTGGTTCCAAAAGGGGCTGGCGGTAAAGGTTGCCGTGTCTTCACTCTGAAATGCCGATTCCATCAGATGTTGGGGGAGGGGTGGGAATACATCGGCCAGCTCACCCGCCTGTGGGTACGGTTTTTTCCAACGGATCGTGAGCGTCAATGGGTCAGAGCGACCACCTCTTGAATCGATGGCGTCGGCGGGGCCGTGGCTGCACCCAGATTAGGCGTCAAATACACGCGGTAGCCGAATGCGAAGTCATTGGCCGTCAAGGGTTGCCCATCCTGCCAGACCAGGTTCGGCTTGAGCTTATAGGTGGTCACCATCGTGCTGTCCGGGTTGACCTGCCAGCTAGCGGTGTTGAGCTTGGGCAGTTCGGCCGCCAGGTACGGCTGCGCGATCCCTTTCTGGTCGAAGATCACCAGGTTGGCGTTGAACAGCCGCTTGGTCGTGGTGAGCATGACCCCGCCAGCAACACCAGACTTGCCAGCCAGGGTGTTTGGCTCGGCACGCGTGGCAATGGCCAGCGTGCGACTGGGCTGGGTACTAGTGGACCCGTCGGTGGTGCCCCCGGGCGCCCCCTCAGAGCCGGGGACTGCAGCCGGCGAGCAGGCCATGGTGAGCAGGAACATCAGTGACAGCGTGCGAATGATGAGCGGCTTGAAGCGCATCAGGTTACGCCGGAACAGGGACATGCGCCAGGGCCGGATAGAAGCGGCGGGCGTTCTCGCTGAAGATGTTCCGCTTGTTTTCGTCGGTCAGGTCCGTCCGTTCCACGAGCTCGTGAGTGCTGTTCGGGAAATCCCCGTCCCAGTGCGGGTAGTCAGATGAGTACAGCAACGTCTGGTCACTCCCCAGATAGTTGATCACGGCGGGAATCGGTCCCTCGCCCGGTTCGCAGCCGAAGAACATCCGCCCGCTCTTGAAGTAGTCGCTCGGATCGTGGGTGAGCAGTGGCGCCTCGAACGGCCGGTGCTCGTACTCTTCGTCCATGCGCTCGGCGAGCATCGGAATCCAGCCCACCATTCCCTCCAGGAATCCCACCTGCAAGCGCGGGAACTTTTCCAGGATCCCGCCATACACCACCAGCATGGTCGCGCTGATCTGCTCGAACGTGTGGCCGATGGTGTGCTCGGCCAGGAACGTATCAAAGCGGTTGAACCGTTCGATCTCGGAGCCCTGGGCGTGAAATGCGATCGGCACGTCGTACTGCTGGGCGCACGCGTACAGGTCATCAAAGGCCGGATCGTTGACCTGGTGGTTGTAGATGTACGTGTGGCACATGGCGCCGATGAGCCCGAACTGGGTGACGCTGCGTTCGAGCTCCTTGGCCGCTTCTTGCGGCTGCACCATGGGGACTACGGCTACGCCCTTCAATCGCTCGGGGTTGTGGCTGCAGAACTCAGCCAGCCAGCTGTTGTAGGCGCGGTGCAACGCCACCGAATACTGGGGGTCGCGTAGTCCCCAGGCTCCTAGCAGGGCAGTAGGGTAGAGCACCGCGACGTCGATGCCCTCGACGTCCATGTCCTCGAGCTGGACACGCGGGTTGCCGTGGCGCTTGCCGTACTTGCCACCCACGCTGCGGTCCGTCCAGCCACCGCCAAACGGACGACTTCGGAATGCCGGGTCCATGTGGCGGCGGAGCGCTTCACCGCCGTCCACGTTCTCATGCACGTGACCGTCGCCATCGATTACGAAATAGCCGTCCCGCATTGATCGTCTCCTCGTTCTTACGGATGCCTACTGAATGTCCCACAGGTAGGCGTTACGGTAGAAGCTGCCCCAGAAGCCATTGGCGCCTACGTGCGCCCCATAGCCGCCCGCCAGATCATCGTATGCTTTGACCCCTTTGCGCGCCGCCATCCACGCCGCCTGATAGAACGTTGGCAGAAACAGCATTTGGCTGATGATGTAGTCGTTGATCGACTTCATTGTTTGCGCACGCTCAGAGGGGACAAGGCTCGACTGGAATGCGGTTGCGAGTCGCTGGCCCTCCGGGTCTTCAAACCCACTACGGTTCCCGGTCCAGCGAGTCTGGGCAGAGGCTGCCGTTTGCCCAATCAGGTTGGTCATCTCGCCGCTGAAGATATCCCAGCCCGGATACTGCGCCCGCGCGGCATTGTCCCGAGACTCGGCTGCGCTGCTGACGTGCTCGTCAACCTCGAGGCCGATCCTGCGCCAGGAGTCGGCGTAAATAGCGATCTCTTCGTCAGCACCGAGACTGGTCCAGATCGAGGTACGGAAGGGCCGGCCGTCAGTGTTATTGGTGAGCCTCCCGTCGGTCCCTGCCGTCCAGCCAAGCTCGCGGAGCAGCGCCTTTGACTTATCGGGGTTATAGGCGAATGGGCGAAGCGTGTCCTTCGTTACCTCGTAGAGCGGGTCGCTCTTCGGGAGGATCGACCACGCGGCAAGCTGCGGGTTTCCACCATTGACCGCGTCCGAGATAGCCTCGATATCGAACGCGTAGTACAGTGCGGTGCGGACCCGGGGATCGAGGACAGCCGGCTCCATCTGGAGGGCCGTACGAAATTGCGGTTCCAGGAAACGAATGGCATTATCCGCGATGAAAACAGTGCCCTCGCCGTTGCTCTTCCATGCGTCCCGCAGTGGCAGACCCGTTGACTGACGCAACGCCAGCTCCGGAGTCAGATCGACCGCGCCTGCGAGAATGTTCGACAGCAACGTGTTGTCGTCGTTGAAGATGCGCACGTGGATGATGTCGATCTTGGCGCGCCCGAGGTAGTAGCCATCGTAGGCCTGGAAGTCCAGGCCTGCCCCCGGGTCGAAGCTGGTGGGCCGAAATGCCCCGGTACTCACATAGGCCGACGTCCAGTATGGGTCTTGAAGGATGTCATTGATGTCCTTGCTGGCCACGTACCGCGCATAGGTGTCCCCGAGCAGGTGTCGTGGCAGCGGCCAGAACATGATAGGGCCCAGGTTTGTGCCCAGGTAGAAAGGCTGCTTGTAAAAGATCACGACCGTCCGCGGATCCGGGGCCTCGACTGAGGACATGAC
>DASXTD010000548.1:0-5431 GCA_036505655.1 Chloroflexota bacterium | reverse complement strand
GTCATAGTGCTCGGACTCGCTACGAGCAACCTCTTCGCCAGCCCGGAGCCTCAAGTGGCGACCCCAACGGCCACTCCACCGGCCACGCCGACCGGACCGGGAACGCAAACCTCGACAGGCGCGCAATGGATCACTGTTTCTGGCGATGGCGAGGCCCGAGGCGCCCCAGACATCGCTCAGGTCGTCATCGGCGTGACGCAGATCGCACCCACTTCTAGCGAGGCGCTAGCCGCCACGAACGATGCTATGAGCGGGGCGATCAATGCGGCCAAGGCACGCGGGGTGGACGACAGCGACATTCAGACCAGCGGCCTGGTTCTCCAGCCCATCATGCGCACTCGCCCACCCAACGACACGAGCCCGCCAGAGGTACAGGCATACCGAGCCAGCAACAATGTAACCATCACCATTCGCGACGTGAATCGGACCGGTGAGGTCCTCGATGCCGGCACCGCCGGGGGCGCCAATACTGTAAGCGGCATCCGCTTCATGGCTTCAAACCTGCCGGATTTGCGAGCTCAATCCCTGGCCGAAGCCGTGCGGGATGCTCGCAAGAACGCGACTGCGATGGCCGCGGCGGCAGGCGTGCGCCTGGGAAGCGTGTGGACCATCGTCGAGGAATCAGCTCCGACGCCTGTTCCCAGGGCCGAACTGGCGTTCGCCGCCGGGGCGGCCAGCACCCCCGTTCAGCCCGGCGAGCTGACCGTCCGCGGCCACGTAACCGTCACCTTCTCGCTTACCGCGTAGGCGCGCAGGCAGGGCCTGTAGCCATCAAACGCACCGTCTCACCAAACCGTTCGGTCACGCCGCCGTAACGAGCTGGAAGGCCTAGCGTTAGAGGCAGCGGATAGACAAACCGGGCAGCCTTCGGAGCGCGCTAGGGAACCCGGTTGGCCCGAACCCACCTACGCACTGAGGAGGTCGATCGTGTTCTCGACGCGCAAATTTGCCATATTGGGTGCGTTGCTCGCTGTCATTTTTGTTAGCACGACTTCGGCGTTGGCCGAGAAAGAACCCCGCGGAAATCAACCGCCTAGCCGCGGATCCAAGCCTGCGCTGGTGCAGAAAAGCGACCGCGACGAAAAGGCTCGCGGCCATCGAATCGTGGCTCTCCACGGCGAGATCAAAGCTATCTCCGGCTCCACCTGGATCCTCTCCACAGAGAACCGCCGCGACGTCAGCGTGGACGTGTCGACGGCCGAGGTGAAGTGGCCCAGCCGCCCCAACGCCGCGCTGAGCGATTTCATCGTGGGTGACCGTGTCAACGTTCGCGTAGGAGGACTGGTCAGCGGATCTCCCGGTAGCACCGCTACGCCAACTCCGGTCGGAACCCTCACCGCGAGTCCAACCGGAACGCTTACGGCGACCGCAACTGCCACAGCTACAGCCACTGCCACTGTTACGGCAACGCCAACCACTACAGCGACCCCAGTCACGACGACAACGGTGGTCACAACAGCGACTGCGACTCCAACCACCCCCACCACAATCACCGGAGCGGTCTACAAGGCGCTAACCGTACACTTCGTACCGGGCCGTTCGTTGGCGCGCTTCAGCGGCGACATTACAGCCGTCTCTTCCACCAGCATCACCGTCATAGACAAAGAAGGCGGCAGCAAGACCTTCACCATCAACAGCGCCACAACGATTCGGGAATCTGACGCTATCGTGTCCGTGGCCCAGCTCAAAATCGGAAATCATGTCACAGTGGTCACTCGCAAGGACGCCATTCTGGCACTGATCATCGCGGAGCGCGGCCCGGTGCTCGACAAGTTCAGCGGCGACGTCACCGCGATCTCGTCAACCAGTATCACCGTCATGGACAAGGACGGCGGCAGCAAGACCTTTACGATCGACTCCACGACCGCCATCAACCAAGGCGGCAAGACAATCACGACCGTCGACATCAAGGTGGGCGACCACGCGTTGGTCCGGTCTCTACCGGGTTCCTCGCTGGCGGTTGCTATCACCGTACGCCCGGCGCTTTCGATCTTTCGCGGTCAGGTGACAGCGGTGAGCTCGACGAGCCTTACGGTCATGGATCGAGAAGGAGGCAGCGCCACCTTTACGGTGAATAGTTCCACCACCGTCAAGCTCGAAGGAGCCGCGGCGGCCATCACCGATGTGAAAGTCGGAGAGCCAGTGGTGGTAACCACCCACAAGGGTGACACGACTGCGCTCTCGATCCTGATTCTGGACGACGAGCCAGTCGGCAGCGCGTCCGCGAACGCCAGTGCGCTGGCTGCCAAGCTGCGGGCCCAGGCCCGCGACCGGGACTAAAGCAGAGCATCACCCCCACCCTACCCCTCCCACGTCCCAGGGGGAGGGCTCATTCCCTCCCCAACCCAGAGTGGAAGGATGAGTCCCCCCTCTGGGGGTGTGGGGGAGGGTTGGGGCGGGGTAATTTAAGCAGACGGCGGCACAGCAGTGGCCGCCTCCTGCCCGTAATAGCCCGCCTGCAGCCGCTGGTCGATGACCGCGAGCTTCTTGCGGGCTTCAGATTCCACGTCGATATCAAGATGGTTCGCCAGCACCATGGCCAGGATGGCAATGTCCGCTAGCTCATCTGCCACCTGCGCTCGATCGCCGTCGCCGAGCACGCCGAACCCTTCCGGCCCCCCGATGGCAGAATCTCGACGCCACAGCTTCTTAACGAAGTTGGCCAGCTCTCCCGCTTCGCCGGCCAGATTCAAGGCCAGATAGCCCGGCCCCAGCGAGGTGAACCGCTGCGCATCGAACTCTCCGATCTCCTGCTGAATAGTCCACATTCCTTTTCCTCCCACCGGGCAGAGCCTGGAGCCGTTCCGGGGTAGGCCTAAGTTGGGCGGTGACAACGAGCCGCCAGCCTGACCCCAACTGGCTGCCCGTAGCATAGCTCGCGCGCTATACTCCCCCTCAGAGGGCCCGCCTCGGAGTGCTACAAATCAACCGAGCGGGCCAGCGAAGATCGTACCGTCAGGAGGCGAAATGCATTCGAGCCTCATCGGGAAGATCCAGAAGGCGGACTTCTACTCGCAGGAGCCGGAGCGAGTCGATGTAGAGGAGTTCGCGGCGACTTTTCGCGGCGACCACGACACCTACCGAGTCAGCTTCCACGAGGGCCGCTGGAAGTGCACCTGCGAGTTCTTCGTAGAGTGGGACGTGTGCAGCCACGTGATCGCGACTCAACGTCTGCTGGGGCCCATCACTCCTGTTGAGGCCGCGAGCCGGCAATCGGAGTCTCAGCCCGCCCTAATCTAAGTTCCCGCCCACCCGCCCAATCAAGTTGTTGGGGGCTGCGCCCCCAACAACCCCCGGGGCACGAGGCTATGAGTGGAACGGGGCCAAGTCCCCAACCGGCCCCTGAGGTAGCGCCCGACGGTACTCTCCCGAACTCTCCGACGTTAGCCGGGCAAGATGTACGGATTCTTGGTCGCGCTCCAGTTCTTGACGCGCTTGCCCTCCCCTATTCGCCGGCCAATTTCTCTAGATGACCTGGGCCGATCTGTCGCCTGGTTCCCGCTGGTCGGCGCTACTATCGGAGCCATCGTCGTTGGCCTCAATGTCTTGTTCCAACTGCTGTTGCATCCAGCGGTAGCGGCCGCGCTCACGGTCGCTTCGGTGGTGGCCATCAGCGGCGCTCTACACCTCGATGGGGTCATCGACACGGTTGATGGTCTAGCCGCGGGGGGCGGCCCGGCTGGACTCGCCACCATGCGCGACCCCGCCGCGAGCTCGAGCGGGGCGGCCGCTGGCCTCCTCGTTCTCTTCGCCACCTACGCCGCGCTCATCTCCATTCCGGCGCCCCAACAGAGCGCGGCCTTGTTTGTCGCGGTGACCGGCAGCCGAGCGAACATCCTGCTTTCGTACCATCTCTATCCATACGCTCGCCCGGAGGCTGGGTTCAGCTCTTTGCTCAAACGCGAGGCGACCCGACCCCGAGTACTGGTAGGTCTCTTTATCGCCGGCCTGCTGGCTGGGGGCGCCGCTGGATTCCCTGGACTCATCCTCATGGCGGCGGCCGGCGGACTTGCCCTGGTGATCGGCTTCCCGATTGCCCGAAGGTTGGGGGGCCTGACCGGCGACGTTCATGGGGCCCTCTGCGAGGTGGCCCAGCTTACAACGCTACTGGCCGCACCGCTGGTGCTGACCATCGGAGGTTAGGCCAGTGGCACGATCGCCCGGCAATCCCGAATCTGCAATGAGTTCATGAGCGGGGTCCTAGTCGCCCTTCAGTTCCTGACTCGCATCCCTTCCCCCCTCCGCCGACCCATTCTGGAACCTGAGATGGGTCGATCGATGATCTGGTTTCCCCTGGTGGGCGCGCTGGTGGGGGCCCTGGTAGGCCTGCTCGATCTTGCTCTCACGCCCGTGCTCGCGGTGGAGGTACGGAGCCTGGCAGTCGTCGGCGCCCTCGCGCTGCTGACGGGCGCACTGCACCTGGACGGACTGATGGATTCCTGTGACGCGTTGTTCGCCTTCACGTCTGCTGAACGGCGGCTCGAGATTCTGCACGACAGCCATGTGGGGAGCTTCGCGGTAGTGGGTGCAGCCACCCTTCTGCTCACCAAGTACGGAGCCTTCGTCGCTCTGCCCAGCAACCAGCGGCTCATCGCCTTCGTCGCAGCCGGGGCGCTCAGCCGCTGGGCGATGGTCTATGCGGTCCACTGCTATCCGATCGCGCGCTCCACCGGCTTGGCCCACATGTTTCGGCAACACCTCCGCCGAACCGACTTGATTTTGGCCAGTTTGATGGCGGCCTTGTCGGTCATCCCCACTGGCCTCGGAGGCTTGCTGCTCGTCGTAGCCGCGTGGGCGCTGACTGCAATCTGCTCGCGCTACACTCTCGGGAAGATTCCTGGTTTGACCGGAGACATTTATGGAGCCATCTGCGAGGTCGTCGAGGTGGGTGTGGCCATTGCCTTCACGCCCATCAGTGCACTCGGATGGCCCTCAGTCTTCTGAGCCCAGCTTGTTCGTTCCAACCAAATGGAGCATGTCGTGCTGAGTCTTGATTCAGCCATTCGCTTCGCCCATGCGCGCGATGAAGGACGGCGCCTGGCCGCCGTGCTCCATCACCAGCGCCCGCTGTTCGTTTGCGTGATCGCTTCCACTGATACGGCACTGATCCCGGGTATTTCTGGCGCCGGCCTGAGCCAGGACCACATCCGTTTCACCGCCGCCGCCGATGCCGAGCTGGTCGTTCATGGCGCAGCGCGTTGCTTGCCCGGAGTGCCGTCCAACCCCCTGGGGCCGCCCGGCCCGGCCCTGATCACGCGGGCCGCCCTGGAGCTGGCTAGCATCCCGAGAATCATCGTGAACGCCGGCTGCCGAGTTCAGCCGGACGCGCCCTGTGTAGAGCTGGGCGCTGCCCCCGGCGGCTGTATCACGGAGGGCAACGCAGTGCCCGACGCTGAGGCGCTTTTTCGCGATGGTGAAAACCTGGGGGCCC